>WGBS01000063.1 GCA_015494165.1 Gammaproteobacteria bacterium
CTTCGCGGGCGTGCACGGGCGACGGGTGACTGTACACTGTAACCTGCAAACCGTGACCCGCCTATTCAAGGTCTGAGGAATCGCGCCTGGAAGGCGCTTGTATAGTGCGCGGGAGACGGGTAACGGGAGGCGGGAAAGTCAAAAGGCCGCGCCCGAAGGGCGCTCCACCCCTCGCCTCCCGACCCGCGCCTCGCGCCACTCCCGATTGTGGGAGTGGCTTCCAGCCCCGACCAATGGCCGCGCGCGGAGCGCGCACCAACCCTCGTCTCCCGTCTCCCGCCTCCCGCCGCTCCCGATGGTGGGAGGGGCTTCCAGCCCCGACCACAGCATCCTTCGACTGTGGGAACGGCATCTTGCCGTGCCCGCTTCGCGGGAGTGCACGGGAGACGGGAGACGGGCGACGGGTTACGGGAGACGGGAGACTGTACACCGCAACCTGCAAACCGTGACCCGCCTCTGCCGCCGCAGACGGCCGCGGCCCGGCGCCGGTCGGTAGGCGCGGCGGACCGGCGGGCTTCTGCTGTTTACTGTCGTCTGCTCACCGTTTACTGTTTCCGCCATGTCCGAGCTCAGGAACGACCGGCTGCTGCGCGCGCTCGCGCGCGAGCCCGTGGACGCCACGCCCATCTGGATCATGCGCCAGGCCGGGCGTTACCTCCCGGAGTACGGCGCCACGCGCGAGCGCGCCGGCTCCTTCCTCGAGCTGTGCCGCACGCCCGAGCTCGCCTGCGAGGTCACGCTCCAGCCCGTCGAGCGCTTCGACCTCGACGCCGCCATCGTCTTCTCCGACATCCTCACCGTGCCCGACGCCATGGGGCTCGGCCTCTACTTCGTCGAGGGCGAGGGGCCGCGCTTCGAGCGCCCCGTGCGCACCGAGGCGGACGTGGAGGCCCTGCGCGAGCCCGACCCCGAGCGCGACCTCGGCTACGTGCTCGAGACCGTGCGGCTCGCGCGCGCGGGGCTCGCCGGCCGCGTGCCGCTGATCGGCTTCTCCGGCAGCCCGTGGACGCTCGCCGCCTACATGGTCGAGGGCGGCGGCAGCCACCACTTCGCGCGCGTCAAGGCCATGGCCTACGACCGCCCGCGCGTGCTCGAGGCCCTGCTCGAGCGGCTGGTGGCCGCGGTCACGGCCTATCTCAACGCGCAGGTGCGCGCCGGCGCCCAGGCGCTCATGCTCTTCGACACCTGGGGCGGCATCCTCGACCCGCGCCTGTTCCGCCTGCTCTCGCTCGAGCCCACCCGGCGCGTGGTCGCGGGGCTCGTGCGCGAGCACGAGGGCCGGCGCGTGCCCGTGATCGTCTTCGTCAAGGGCGGTGGGCAGTGGCTCGAGGCGCTGGCCGAGACCGGCTGCGACGCCCTCGGCCTCGACTGGACCGTGGACATCGGCGAGGCGCGCCGCCGCGTGGGCGACCGCGTGGCGCTGCAGGGCAACCTCGACCCCTGCGCCCTGTATGCCGAGCCCGCGCGCATCCGCGAGGAGGTGCGCCGCGTCCTCGAGGCCTACGGCCCGGGCAGCGGCCACGTCTTCAACCTCGGCCACGGCATCCATCCCGACACCGACCCCGCGCACGTGGCCGCCCTCGTGGAGGCGGTGCACGAGCTCAGCCGCCCGCTGCACGCCTGAGCGCCGGGAGCGTGACCGGGCGCACGGAACGGGAGGCCCGGATCTTGCAGGGATGAGCCTTCGGCCATGGCGGACGGCGGAAACACGTCACAGCGCGTGCGGGCGGGGCTGAGCCTCGACAGCCTCGGGGCGCGGTATCTGCTGTTCGCGGTGCTCGCCGGCGCCGCGGTGGTAGGGCTCGTGGTGCTGCTCCAGGCGCAGGTCACGCGCCAGACCGCCGCCAGCGCCGCCACCCTCGCCGCCGCCACGCGCGTGCAGCAGCTCACCAAGGGGCTGCGCGACCGCCTGTGGCTCGCGAGCTTCCGCCTGCACGCGCTCATGATGGACCCGCGGCAGCCGGCCGCCCCCGTGCTCACCGCCGTCGAGGAGGCGCGCGCCACCCTGCGGGCGCTCGCCGCACAGCCGCCGGGCGCCGAGGGGCGTGCCGCGCTCGCCGCGCTCGGCCAGGCGCTCGCGCGCCTCGACGCGGAGGTGCGCCGGCTCATCGAGCTGCGCGGCGATCCCGACCGCACCTATCCGGCGCTCTCGGTCATGAACGACGAGCACCTGCCGGCCAACCGCCGCTTCGCCGCCGCGCTCGAGGCCGCCATCGCCGCCCTCGAGGCCGACGGCCGCCCGTCCGCCCGCCAGTGGCCGCTCTACCGCCGCCTCGTCGGGCTGCGCGACCTGTGGCGCCGCACCGTGCTCGCCTTCCGCGGCACGCTCGTGCTGCGCACCGTCTTCGAGCAGGGCCACGCCGACGCCGACGCCATGGAGCGCCGCACCCGGACCCTGCTCGCCGAGGTCGAGCACGAGGTCGCCGCCCTCGAGGCCGCGCGCGCGCGCGGCGCCCTGCCGCTCGAGGTGGACGCGGCCGTGCCCGAGCTGCGCGCCGCGCTCGACGCGTGGCGCGACGGCCTCGAGCGCATCCTCACCGTCCGCCGCTCCGGCGCCTGGCGCGCCGACCTCGAGCTGCTGACGACGCGCGTGCGCCCGCTCATGGCCGAGATCTTCGGCCACCTCGACAGCCTCGACCGCGCCGCCGCGGTGCAGGCGCGCGCGGCGGTCGCGCGCGCCGAGGCCGCCGCGCGCCGCGCCGGCGCCCTGCTGTGGGCCTTCGCGGTGGTGGGCCTGGTGGTGGTCGCCGTCGGCTACTTCTACCTCGAGCGCCGCGTGCTCGGCCCCGTGCGAGAGGTGGCGCGCGCGCTGCGCGCCGGCGTTGCGAGCGGCGTGCCCGCGGTGCACGGCGCCGGCGCCACGCGCGAGACGCGCGAGCTGGTCGAGGCCTTCCGCGCCATGTGGCACGAGGTGCAGCGCCGCCAGGAGAGCCTCGAGCACCAGGCACTGCACGACGCCCTCACGGGCTTGCCCAACCGGGTGCTCATGCAGGACCGCCTCGCCCAGGCCATCGCGCTCGCCGAGCGCACGCGCTCGGGCGTGGCCTTCATGCTCATGGACCTCGACGGCTTCAAGGAGGTCAACGACACCCTCGGCCACCAGGCCGGCGACCTGCTGCTGGTGCGCGTCGCCGAACGCCTGCGCGAGGTGCTGCGCCGCGCCGACACCGTCGCGCGCCTCGGCGGCGACGAGTTCGGCCTCGTCGTCCCGCACGCGAGCGCCGAGGAGGCCGAGCACGTCGCGCGCAAGGTGCTCGCCGCCCTCGCGCGCCCCGTGCGCCTCGAGGGCCACAACCTCTACGTCGGCGGCAGTATCGGCATCGCCCTCTACCCCGAGCACGGCACCGACCCCTACCAGCTCCTGCGCCACGCCGACGTCGCCATGTACCAGGCCAAGCGCTCCGGGCGCGGCTACGCCTTCTACGAGGAGCGCCTCGATGACCATTCCGTGGCGCGGCTCTCGCTCCTCGGCGAGCTGCGCGAGGCCATCCACGGCGGCGGCCTGCGCCTGCACTACCAGCCCAAGGTGCGCATCGCCGACGGCGCCCCGGTCACGGTCGAGGCGCTCGCGCGCTGGCGCCACCCCGAGCGCGGCGACCTCCAGCCCGAGGAGTTCGTGCCGCTCGCCGAGAAGGCGGGGCTCGTGCAGGAGCTCACGCGCTGGGTGCTCGCCGAGGCGCTCGCGCAGTGCTCGCGCTGGCGCCGGCGGGGGCTGCGGCTCGGCGTCGCCGTCAACCTCTCGGTGTGGGATCTCCACGACCGCGACCTGCCGCGCCAGGTGATGCGCGCGCTGCAGGGCTTCGGCCTGCCGCCCAACGTGCTCACCCTCGAGATCACGGAGTCGGCCGCCATGTCCGAGCCCGAGCGCGCGCGCGCCGTGCTCGGCGAGCTCCACGCCCAGGGCGTGCGCATCGCCATCGACGACTTCGGCACCGGCTTCTCCTCCTTCGCCCACCTCAAGGAGTTCCCGGCGCACGAGCTCAAGATCGACAAGTCCTTCGTCACCGACATGTGCCACGACGACGACGACGCCGTCATCGTGCGCTCCCTCGTCGACCTCGGCCACAACCTCGGCCGCGAGGTCGTCGCCGAGGGCGTCGAGGACCAGGACACCTGGGACATCCTCGCCATCCTGCGCTGCGACTACGCCCAGGGCCACCACGTCGCCCGCCCCATGCCCGCCGAGCGCCTCGCCACCTGGCTGCGCTCGCGCGAGAGCATCGCCGCCGCCTGGGCCGCCACCCGCCAGGTTCCGGACGGCACGGACGGCCGGCGCCGCTCCTCCGAGCGCTGAGCGCAGGCCCGCCAACGGCCCGCGGTGCGGGACGGGCGGCGAGCGCCTGCCGCGGCGCCCGCGCGGCGGCGCGGGTCAGGCCCCGAGGGTGACGACGTGGTCCGCGCCCGCGCCGCGCACGGCGTCCGGGCGCAGGCGCCGGTCGAGCGTGACCAGCCGCCCGCCGTGGCGCACGGCCAGCGCCAGCAGGTAGGCCTCCGTGATCTGCCGGTGGCCGAGGATGCGCTCCCAGCGCAGCACGCGCCCCGAGAGCAGCGACAGGTCCGCGGGCCAGAACGCGTGCGAGGGGTCCGCCGTGGCCTCCGCCAGACGGGCCGCGACCTCGGCGGGCGGGCGCGCGCCGGGATAGGCGGGCGAGGACATCACCCGCACGCAGCCGTTCTGCGTGAGCGGGCAGGAGGCCCAGCCGTGGGCCAGCTCGCGCTCGAGCCAGCGCCACGCGTCGCGGTGGTGCACGTGCGCCGCGTCCAGCAGCGCCACCAGCACGCCCACGTCGAGCAGCGCGCGCAAGCCCTCAGACGCCTTCCTCGTCGCGGATGCGCTCGACGCGGTCGGCGCTGACCACCCGCCCCTCCGCCGGGAAGGGGCGGAAGCCCGCGAGCCGCCGTCCGGCGGCGCGGCCGCCGCCCGCGTCCGCAGCGCCCGCGAGCGCGCGCCGCAGCAGCTCGCTCGCCACGCGCCCCATGGAGACGCGCCGGTGGCGCGCCAGCTCGCGCACCGCCTCCAGCACCTCGTCGTCGATGTCGAGCGTCGTCCTCATCCCGCCCCGCACGGCCTCACCGGCGCCGGGTGCCAGCGTCGGGTGATGCGACGATGCGATGATGGCATGATGTACGCCTGCAGGCAACGTCCGCCCCCCTCTTCTCCCGTCACCTGTCAACCGTCACCCGTTCCCGGGCCCTGCCCGCCTGCGCGCGGCCGGCGCCAGGCGGGGCGAGGCCCACGTTGCGCGGGCGCAACATCGAGGCCACCTGTCGCACCGGACGCAAAAGGTGTTGCATTCGCGCCAGCACCTGCTATAAATAGCCTGTCCTCTCTTGGGGATCCCTGCGTTTCTTCGGGAACGACAACGACAACACGGCAAGCCAAGCCAGAAAGAAGGAGAGGTAGACGGACATGAACAAGAAGCTCATCGCGATCGCGATCGGCGCGGCGCTGGGCACGCTGCCGCTGGCGTCCCAGGCCGGCGTGAAGGTCTACGGCCACGCCCAGGTCGAGGTGGCCGACGAGGACTACGATCAGAACTCGAGTGATTTCGAGTCCATCAATTCCAAGAAGTGGCAGAAGGACCGTACGGTCGAGGACAACGCCCGGGGCCGTTTCGGCATCAAGGCCTCGGAGAAGCTCGGCAACGGAATGACGGCCTTTGCCCAGTTCGAGTGGAAGGTGGACACCACCGGCGTGGCCGGTGATTCAACAAAGAAAGTCTGTACTGATGCTGGTTGTACAGACAGCAAGAAGGTAAAAGTCGCTACCAAGGAGACGATCACCAATCGCGTCATGCAGGTCGGCCTCAAGGGCAGCTGGGGCACCTTCATGGCCGGCTCGCTCAAGTCGCCCTACAAGTACACCGGCGGCGTTAAGTACGACCCGTTCGTGACCACCAACGCCGAGGCGCGCCGCAACGGCGGCATGGTCGGCGGCGTCTATGGCGCCAACGGCTTCATGGACAACACCATCGGCTACATGACGCCGAAGGTGAACGGCTTCCAGGGCTGGATCGTCTACAGCCCGGACGAGAACGGCAACAAGAACGGCGACGACGGCGACTGGGCCGCCAGCCTCAAGTTCTCGGCCGGCAACTGGGAGGTCTTCGTCGCCGGCGTGAACAATGAGTGTAACGCGACTACGAAGAAGGTTGCTGGTTGCGATGTTGGGGGCGCTGATTACTCAGCTTGGAAGATTGGCGGCAAGGTGAAGTTCGGCAACTTCACCGTCCTCGGCCAGTACGAGGACTGGGAGGATATGAATCAGACTAAGGGCGAGGATGGCCGCCTGTTCTTCGTCGGCGTGCACTTTAAGTCCGGCAACAACCTGTTCGTGGTCCAGGCCTCCGACGGCAAGCAGGACGATCCGTCCGGCTCCAACGACATGGAGTGGAACTACTACACGCTGGGCGTGATCCACAAGTTCTCCAAGACCGCCCGCGTCTTTGCTGCCTGGAGCAAGACCGACTACGACAACCTCGGCCACACCGCGGCCGACGACGGCGATCGTTCGGTCGTGACGGTAGGCCTCCGCAAGGACTTCTCGTCCTGACAACAACAACGACAGGGACTGCTTCGACGGGGCCTTCGGGCCCCGTTTTTTTGCCCCCGTTGGGTCTTGGCGGATAGCGCCGCGTCGAGTTGACGCGGCGGCGGGCGGCGGAGCGCCAGCCTTCGTTACAGCGGAGTAGTAGGCCCGTTCCTTGAAAACCGCCCCGAGCCTGTGCTACGCCTTTCTAGCAACTCTAACGTCACGGGAGATCGCAACATAACGGAAAGAGGAGGAGGGGGATGCGAGCCAAGGGACCCGTGCTTTTCGGATTGCTCCTGGGAATGCTCCTTGCTGGGTGCAAGGGAGGCGGGGGAGGGGCCTCGACGTCAACCGGCGGTGGCGGCACGGGCGGCGGCGGAGGCACGCCCGCCAACAGCGCCCCGACGGTAAGCGCGTTCTCCCTGAGCCCGAACCCTGCTTCCGCGGGAGTGTCCGCCACCTTCTCCTGGACCGTTAGCGACCCGGACGGCGACACGCTCACCTGCCAGATCGACGCTGACGGCGACGGGAACACGGATTACACGGTCAACGGCTGCGCCACGACGACGTCCCAGGCACATACCTTTTCTAAGGTCACGACGGGACTCAGCAGCGGGGACAGCACCCTCACAGCGAAGATTACAGTGACGGACGGCAAGGGCGGCTCCGCGCAAAAGACGGTGACTCTCTCTGTGGAGCTGCCTAAGACCGCGTGCGCGAGCAAGCCGCGCTCGGCAGGCGGGGACGACAGCTTCAAGGGCACCGCTGCGGACGCGGACAATCCGAACGGATGGTACTTCAACAATGACGAGACCATCTTCTTCAAGTCGCATCATCAGGGGACCCCGGCCTATGGCCAGCTCACGCCGCGCTACAAGCTGGACGGAACACCGGTCACGATCGACTACATGGTGCATTCGCCGTCCGGCACTCCCAAGGCGCTGGTGGTTCTCATCGCCGGTGGTGCCCTCAAGGCAGGCATCAAGGACGCCGACGGCGACGGGATCGCCGACGCCTCGCGCGGGAATTTCCTCGTACGCAGCGCGCACCGCTTCATGAAAGCGGGCTATCGCGTCGTGACCGTCGACCGGCCGTCGGACTATACCGACTACGGATACGCTTCGGGAGCGTCCTCGCCCGGGTACCTGTATGACGCATACCGGATCAAGATGGATCACGCCGTGGACCTCGCCGCCATCATTCAGGCGGAGAATTCGGCCCATCTTCCGGTGGTGATCGCGGGTACGAGCCGGGGGGCGATCTCCGCTGTGGCACAGGGGCTGCTGGCGTCGGCGATCGCGCTGTCGAGCCCAGTCACGGCAGACGCCGCCGGGTCCGTTCTTCAATATCCGGTCGGCTCCGCGGAAGTTCCGGTCTCATCGATCAAGAGAAGCACCCATCTTCTGATCCACACCAACGACCGCTGCACCAACTCCGACGTCAAGCGGTCGCGGGACCTGTTCAACCAGATCGTTGACCTCGGCGTTGCCGTCCGCGGCGACGAGGTCTCCGGGGGCTTTTACGACACGGTTCGCAACGACGCGTGCGGCGCGTTCGACTACCACGGATTCACCGGGATCGAGACGTGCGCGGTGGAGCGCGTGACGACCTGGATGGACGGGATCGTGGTCGGGGGCAACGCCCAGCCGATCGCGCAGAACGTGACCATAAACTTGGGCGATCCGCTCACGCTCTCGGCGTACGCGAACGACCCCGATGGCGATCCGCTGACCTACCGCCTGCCGGGAAGCCAGACCGTGCTCGGGGGTAACGTGAGCGTCGACGCGAGTTCGGGGGCCGTGACGTACACGGCGCCCTCGCGCCCTTCCGGTCAGCCCGCAACGAAGGATGCCTTTGCCTATGTCGTTGAAGACGGGAAAGGCGGCGTCGCGACAGCGGTCGTCTATGTGAACCTGCCGGCGACATGAGGCTGAGCGGCCCGACGTGGTCTAAAACTTGGCAGCGCGTCGGGTATCCACGTGCGCCGAGCGCGCCGACCGCAAAACGCCGCTCCCGTTCCCTGCCCCGCCAGCGATAGCATCGCTGGCCCGACGCCCCGCAAGGGGCGTTTCCTTTTGGGGCGCGCCTCTCCGGCCTTCCTTCGTCCTCCAGGGCTTCTGCCCGCCGCGTCCCTGGGAACCGCCGGCCGCAGGCCGTACACTGTCGCCCATGCGGACCGCGCGCATCCTCGCTCCGCTGCTCGCCGCGGCCCTGCTCGCGGGCTGCGCCGTCACGGCCGTGCATCCGCCGGAGGCGGTGCGCGCCGAGGCGCACCTCGGCGGCACCGTCACCGCCTTCGCCCCGGACGGCCGGCGCTTAGCGTCCGGCGGCTGGGAAGGGGCCATCCGCATCTGGCGCGCGCCGGACGGCGCCTACCTCAATGGCTGGCGCGCCCACGAGGACTCCGTCAACGGCCTGCTGTGGCTCGACGGCCGCACGCTGGTCTCGGCCGGCTACGACGGGCGCATCGCCCTGTGGCGCGTGCGCGCGGAAGCCGCGCAGGCGAGCGCGGACTACCCGCTCGTGGGCGGCCTGGCCCCCCGCGCGCCGCTGCGCGAGCGGCGCACCGTGCCCGTGACCGCCGCCGCCGGCGACGCCGCGGCGGGGCTGCTGCTCACGGGCCACCGCGACGGGAGCGTGCGGCTGTGGCGGCTCCCGGCGCTCGAGCCCGTCGCCGAGTGGCGGCCGCACCGCGGCGCGGTGAAGGCCGTCGCGCTGGAGCGCGGCGGCGCGCGCCTCGCCTCGGCCGGCACGGACGGGCGCGTCCACGTCTGGCGCCGCGGGGATGCGGCCCCGCGGGCGCTGGAGCCGCCGCCCACCGACGCCTGGACCCTCGCCTTCGCCCCCGGCGGCCGCGCGCTCTACGGCGGCGGCTGGTTCCGCCTCTTCCGCTGGGACCTCGCCACGGGCGCGCTCACCGTGCTCCCCACCGAGCACCGCGGCATCGTCAAGTCCATCGCCTTCCTGCCGGACGGGCGGCTCGCCACCATCAGCCGCCAGACGGACAGCGCCGTGCTGCTCCTCGACCCGGCCACGGGCGCGACGCGCCTGCGGCTGCAGCCGCACGACCTGTGCGGCGCATGGGTCGCCGCCTCCCCCGACGGGCGCTTCCTTGCCACCACCAGCGACGACGCCAGCGTGCGCTTCTGGGACCTCTCCCGCCTGCGCCCGCCCGTCACGAGCTGGTGACCCCAGGCGGCATATGGATGGCGCGGCCGCGCTCTGGGGGCTGTTCGCGGGCGCCTTCCTCGCCGCGACGCTCCTGCCCGGAGGCTCCGAGGCGGCGCTGGTGTGGCTGCGCCTCGAGGGCGCGCATCCGGCCGCGGTGCTGCTCGCCGTCGCCACGGCCGGCAACACGCTCGGCGGCATGAGCTCGTGGCTGCTGGGCCGGCTCAGCGCCCGCGCCGGCCGGCGCGCGGGCTGGTGGGGCGGCGCGGGCGCGCGGCCCTCCGCCGCCGCGCTCGCGCGCGTGCGGCGCTGGGGCGCGCCGGCGCTGCTCCTCTCCTGGCTTCCGCTGGTGGGCGATGCGCTGTGCGTCGCGGCGGGCTGGCTCGGCGTGCGCGCGCTCCCGGCGCTCGCCTTCATCGCCGCGGGCAAGGCGGCCCGCTACGCCGCGCTCCTCGCCGCGCTGCCGCGACCGGTGCGCGGGAAACTGGAGACAGGAGACAGGAGACAGGAGACGGGAGACGGGAGACGGGAGACGGGAGACGGGAGACCGTATACCGATACCTGCAAACCGTGACCC
>WGBS01000064.1 GCA_015494165.1 Gammaproteobacteria bacterium
GGACCCGCCCAGGTCGTCTTTGCGAGCAGCGTTCCCCTGACCGCTGCCACGCGCTCGGGCGGCAGGTGGAGACCACTCGGGAGCCCGTCGAGCACCGGCGGCAGGGAGCAGTCTTTCCGTCCGGCCAGCGCGGCCGCGGGACCTGCCTGCACCGTGCACTGCCTCTCCCGCGCCGGGTCCGTGACGGGCCGGCTACAGGCCGGTTGGCTCCAGTAATGGTTGAGCCGCGGGGCTGCGATCGGCGCCGCGAGCAGCGCCCGCAGGAGGGCGACCTCGTCGGGCCGCAGCGGTATCCGGCGCGCCACTTCGAACGGCCCCTCGGGACGCCAACGCCCGACCTCGAGGCCGGCCGGCGCGACCTGCAGGACCTCATAGGCCGCCTCGCCTTCCGCGTGACCCGGCCTCCAGCAGACCCTGGTCACGACGGTGCCCAGCGGCACGACCACTTCCCTCGGCGGCGCGCCGCCAAGGCTGCGCGCGCCCCCCCGCGCCTCCCCTCCGGCCGCAGGCCCGGGCATGGGGCGCTGCCCACCCGCGGCGGCCGCCGCGAGCAGCGCGGCCGCCAGCCCCGCGCCCGCACGCGTCACCCTCGATCGCCCTCCCACTGCGATCACCCCTTTATTCCACGACCACTCCCTTACCAAACCCGTGCATTCAAGTGCGCCCGCCGGCAGCTTATGGGGACCACAGCCGCAGGGCAACAGACCGCGTGCTTGTCGGGGACGAAGCGGGGCGCCAGAATCGGCGGATCCGCTATCGCATGGAGGAACCGATGCCATGGAGGACGCTCACCGGACGGAAGGCCCGGGACGCGCGCCCGCCGCGCGCGTGCTCCAGCTCACCGACACCCATCTCTTCGCCGACCCCGCCGGCGCGCTCAAGGGCGTGCCGACGGAGCCCGCGCTGCGGGCGGTGGTGGCCGAGGCCGCGCGGCGCGAGCCGCCGCCGGAGCTCGTGGCCGTCACGGGCGACCTGGTCCACGACGGCAGCCTCGAGGGCTACGAGCGGCTGGCGCAGGCGCTCGCACCGCTCGGGGCGCCCGTGCGGGTGGTGCCCGGCAACCACGACGACCCGGCGCGGCCGTGCCTGGCGCCCGGGCCCGTCGCCTGCTGCGGCGAGGTGACGCTCGGGCCCTGGCTGCTCGTCTTCCTCGACAGCGCCGTGCCGGGCGAGGACTGGGGCCGGCTCGGCGACGCCGAGCTCGGGCGCCTGGACGCGGCCCTCGCCGGCCACGACGGCCCGGCCGGCGTGTTCGTGCACCACCCGCCGCTGCCCGTGGGGTGCGCGTGGCTGGACGCCATCGGCCTGCGCGACGGCGCGGCGCTGCTCGAGCTCGTCGCCGCCCACCGCGGCAAGGTGCGTTTCGTCGCCTGCGGCCACGTGCACCAGCGCTCGGAGCGCGTGCACGCGGGCGTGGCGGTGCTGACCACCCCCGCCACCTGCGTGCAGTTCCGGCCGCACAGCGAGCGCTTTGCCCTCGACGCGGACGCCGCGCCCGGCTACCGGCGCATCGAGCTGCTGCCGGACGGGCGTTTCGCGACCGAGGTGGTGCGCGTCAGGGCGGCGGCGGCGCGTGCCGCCGCGGGCGGCGGCTGAGCACGGCGGCGAGGCCGGCGAGCACCGGGAGCGCCGCGAGCGCCACCGCCGCGCGCGGCCCGGCCAGGTCGGCGAGGCCGCCGCCGGCGAGCTGTCCCACCGCCAGCGCCCCCATGAAGGTCGTCGCCGCGAGCGCCATGAGGCGCCCGCGCACACGGTCCGGCACGCGCACCTGCAGCCAGGCGTTGGTGGAGGCCACGAGGCTGGTCGTGCAGAAGCCGAGGAAGGCGGTGGCGGCCCCGGCGGCGAGCGGGTGCGTGGCGAGCGCGAGCAGCGCGAGCCCCAGCGCGATGCCCGCCGCCGAGCGCCGCGCGAGGCGCGCCAGCCCCTCGGGGCGCCCGCGCGTGGCGAGCGCGAGCGCCCCCACGAGGGCGCCGCCGCCGGCCGCGGCCATCAGGGCGCCGAGGGTGCCGGGGCCGGCGCCGAGCACGCGGTCGGTGATCAGGGGCAGCACCACGGTGTAGGCGCCGCCGCCGAGGCTGCCGGCCGCCAGCACCGCGAGCGCGCACAGCACCTCGCGGTCGCCCGCGGCATAGGCGAGCGCCCCCGGTGCCTCCCGGCGGCCGGCGCGCATGCGGCCGTCGGCGGCGGGGCTCATGGCGGCGACGGCCGCCACGACGGCGAGGTAGCTCACGGCGTTGAGGGCGAACACCGGGCCCTCGCCCCAGTGCCGCACGAGCACGCCCGCGAGCGCCGGGCCCACGAAGCGCGCGAGGTTGAACAGCGCCGAGTTGAGGCCGACGGCGTTCGGCAGCGCCTCGCGCGGGACCAGGTTGCCGACGAGGGCGTGGCGCGTGGGGATCTCCACGGCGTGGACGAGCCCCAGCGCGGTGGCGACCGCCGCCACGTGCCAGGCGCGCACCGCCCCCGTGAGGGTCAGGGCCGCGAGTGTCGCGGCCAGCGCGGCCGCCAGGAGCTGGGTGGCCGCGAACAGCGCCCGCCGCGGCAGGCGGTCGGCCAGCATGCCGCCCGCGAGGCCGAAAGCGAGCACGGGCAGCAGCCCGGCCGCCCCCACCACGCCCAGGGCCGCTCCCGAGCCCGTCAGGCGGTAGACCAGCCAGGCCTGGGCGACGGACTGCATCCAGGTCCCGAGCAGGGAGACGATCTGGCCCGCGCAGTAGAGCCGGAAGTCGCGGTGGCGCAGCGCGCCGAGCAGCCCGCCC
>WGBS01000065.1 GCA_015494165.1 Gammaproteobacteria bacterium
CGCGTGCGCATCGGCGCCTACCGCGAGGCGGTGCGGCCCGCGGCCGTCGCCGCCGGCCGGCCGACCCCCTACGCGCGCGCACCCGTGGACCCGGGCCTGCTGCTGGCGCCGCTCGTGCTGGCGGGCCTCGCCACGCCGCGTGCCGCGCGGCCTGCGCGCCGACGCGCCGGAGCGGCCGCGCAGGCCGTGCTGCCCCTCGCGGTGCTCGCGGCCGGCATCGCCGCCCAGTGGTGGCTCGCGCGCGAGGCGCTCGCCCGCGCCGGCACGCCCGCGCCGGCGGGCCACCTGCTCGCGGGGCACGCGCGTGCGGCGCGCGCGGCCTCGGCACCGCCTGCCGTCCGGGCGGAGCGGGCCGCCCTCGCCTTCCTGCTGCGCCGCTACGGCGTCGAGCGCCCGCGCGTGAGCGACGATCCGCGCGAACGGGCGCGCAGCCTGCGCGCGCACGGCCTCGCACCCTTCGCCGTGCAGGAGGCGGGCGCCTTCCTGCCGGCGCTTCACCGGCTGCGGGACGGCGACACGGTGGTGCTGCTCGAGCGCGAGGGAGAAGCGTTCCTCGCCTGGGATCCGGGCGCGGGGCGCGTGCGGGCCGTGGCGCCCGAGGCGCTCGCGCGGGCGCCCGGCCTCGCGCTGCGCACCGGGCGGCGCTGGTGGGACGCGCCATGAGCGGCGGGGAGTGGGCCGCCTTCCGCTCGGGCCGCTACCGCCTGCGGCCGCTCGCGCGCGGCGGCGTGGCCGACCTCGCCGTCGGCTACGCCGAGGACGGCGAGGTCGTCACCTTCAAGTTCCTCAAGCGCCGCCTGGCGCGCTTCCCGGCGCTGGTGGGGCAGCTCCAGCTCGAGTACGCGCTCCTGGCGAGCGGGCGGCCCGGCCTGCCCCGCGCCGTGGAGTGCGGCGTCCACGACGGCCGCCCCTACGTCGCCTACCGCTACGTGGCGGGCATGTCGGTGCGGCGCCTCCTCGAGGCCCTGCGGCGGGCCGGACGCCCGCCCTCGGCGGCCACGGCCCGGCGCGTCCTCGCCGGCGCGGCGCGCGCGCTCCATGCCCTGCACACGGGCGACCCGCCGGCCGCGCACGGCGACGTGAGCCCCGAGAACCTGCTCGTAGGGCGCGGCCTCGAGGTGGTGCTCGTGGACCTCGGGTGCGCGCGGCGCCTCGACCGCCCCCCGGACGACGCCCCGCTCCTCGCGGGCAAGCCGCGCTACCTCTCGCCGGAGCAGGCGCGCGGCGAGCCCTGGGGCGCGGCGAGCGACATCTATCAGCTCGGCCTGGTGCTCTACGAGCTGGTCACGGGCGAGCCCCTGATCGCCCCCTGGCTGGAGCACCCGAGCCCCGCGCATGCGGCCGCGCCGTCGCTCGCGGCCCTCGCCGCGCTGCCCGTGCCGCTGCGGCTGCTGTGCAGGCGCATGCTCGAGCCCGATCCCGCGGCCCGTCCCGGCGCGGCCGCGGTGCTGCGGGCGCTGCGCGAGCCCTGAGCGGCGCCCTCAGCGCAGCCAGAGGATGCGCCCGCACTCCAGCGGCACCGCCGCCTCCGGGTGGTGAGGCACGATTCGTGGGGTGTAGTGCTCGACGGGCCGGTCGGCCGGCACCGTGCCCTCGAACAGGTGCTCGCCCACCGTCCCCGGCATGGCGCCGCGGTGGTCGAGCGCCACCGCCAGCGGCGGACGACCGTCGCCGCCCTCGGCGTAGGCCTCGACGCGCACCCACTCCACCGGCACCTCGTCGAGGTGCACCTGCACGCGCACGCGGTGCGCCTCGCGTCCCGGCTCGATGCGCGCCTCGATGAAGCGCAACCGCGCCCAGTGGCGCTCCAGGTGCGCGGCCCAGCGCGCGAGCTCGCGCGCCAGACGGCCGCCGTCCGCGCAGCGCCGACGCCAGGACTCGGCCGCCGGCACGTAGTGGCGCTCGACGTACTCGCGCAGCATGCGGTTTGTGCTGTAGCGCGGCGTCAGCCGCGCCATGCTCGCACGCACCTTCGCCACCCAGCGCGGCGGGATGCCGCGCGCGTCGCGCTCGTAGAAGGCCGGGACGATCTCGCGCTCGAGCAGCGTGTAGAGGGCCTCGGCCTCGCGCGCATCCCACGCCGGGTCCTCCGTGGCGTGGGGCTGGCGGTCGCCGAGGGCCCAGCCCACCTCCGGCGTGTAGGCCTCGTCCCACCAGCCGTCCAGCTCGGAGCAGTTGAGGCCGCCGTTGACGAGCAGCTTCATGCCGCTGGTGCCGCAGGCCTCGAGGGGGCGCCGCGGCGTGTTGAGCCACAGGTCCACGCCCTGCACCAGCTCCTCGGCGAGCGCCATGTCGTAGTCGGCGAGGAAGACCACGCGGTCGCGCACCTCGGGACGGCGCGCGAAGCGCGCCATGCGCGCCACCATGGCGCGCCCGACGTCGTCCGCCGGATGGGCCTTGCCGGCGACGACGAGCTGCACGGGCCGCCGCGGGTCCGTGAGGATGCGCACCAGGCGCGCCTCGTCGTGGAGCAGCAGCAGCGGGCGCTTGTAGGCGGTGAAGCGGCGCGCGAAGCCGACGGTGAGGGTGTCCGGATCGAACACCTCCTGCGCCGCCTCCACCGCCTCGCGCGGGGCGCCCTGCATGCGGAGCTGGCGCGCGAGCCTGCGGCGCACCACCTCCACCAGGCGCCGCCGTCCGCGCGCGCGCAGCTCCCACAGCGCCTCCGCCGGCGCCTCCTCGAGCGCGCCCGCGAGGGTCTCCAGCGTGCCCAGCCAGCGCTCCTTGCCGCACAGCCGCGTCCACAGCGCGTCGGCCTCCGCCGAGTCCCAGCTCGGCACGTGCACGGCGTTGGTGACGTGGCCCACGGGCACCTCGCGGCGCGGCCAGCGCGGAAAGAGCGGCTGGAACAGCTCGCGCGAGACCGCGCCGTGCAGGCGGCTGACGCCGTTGACGCGCCCTGCGAGCGCGAGGGCGAGGCGGCTCATGTTGAAGGCCTCGCCGCCGTCCTCGAGCCGCTCGCGGCCGAGGGCGAGCACGGCCTCGAGGCTCGCGCCGGCGCGCGCGCACGGCAGCGCCAGATACTGGCACACGAGCGCGGGATCGAAGCGGTCGAAGCCCGCCTGCACCGGCGTGTGCGTGGTGAACAGGTTGCCCGCGCGCGTGGCGGCGCGCGCCTCGGCGAAGCCGGTGCCGTGCCGGCGCATGTGGTCGAGGGCGCGCGCGAGCGCCGCGAAGGCGGTGTGGCCCTCGTTCAGGTGGCACACGCTCGGCTCGAGGCCGAGGCGGCGCAGCGCCTCCCAGCCGCCGAAGCCGAGCGCGAGCTCCTGCAGCAGCCGCGGCTCGGCAGCGGCCGGATAGAGCTCGCCCGTGATGCCGCGGTCGAGCGGCGAGTTGAGCGGATCGTTGCTGTCGAGCAGCAGCACGCGCACCCGCCCGAGGCGCACCTGCCACACCCGCAGCCGCAGCTCGCGGCCCGGCAGCGGCACGGCGACCCGCAGCCAGTCGCCGTCGGGCTCGCGCGCCGGCTCGATGGGCAGCGTCAGGGGATCGTTGTAGGGGTAGAGCTCCTGCTGCTCGCCCTGGGCGTCGAGGAGCTGGCGGAAGTAGCCGCGCTGGTAGAGCAGGCACACGCCCACCAGCGGCACGCCGAGGTCGCTCGCGGTCTTGAGGTGGTCGCCGGCGAGCACGCCGAGCCCGCCGGCGTAGAGCGGGAGCGCCTCCCCGACGCCGAGCTCCATCACGAAGTAGGCGACGGGCCCCGGCAGGCCCGCGGGCTGCGCCGCGTGGAACCACAGGTCGGTGCGCTGGCGGTGCGCGCGGCGCTCGGCGAGCAGCGCCTGCAGCTCGCGCCGGAAGGCCTCGTCCGCGGCCAGGGCCTCGAGGCGCTCGTACGGCGCCGTGAGCAGGATCAGCCAGGGATTGCGGGTCTGCTCCCAGGCGTCGGGGTCGATGCGCGCCCACAGGGCGTCGCCGGCATGGCTCCAGGTCCAGCGCAGGTCGAGCGCGAGCTCGACCAGCACCTCGAGCCCCGGCGGGAGGCGCCTCGGCGGCGTCGGCCCCATCGCCCTGCCGCGCCGCGCCGGCTCAGCGCCGGCGCAGCACCTCCGGGCGCAGCATCCACACCAGGCGCCAGCGGCCGGACGCGTCCTGCTCGAGGAGCGCTGCCGTCCCGGGGCGGAAGGCGAGCTCGGCGCCACCCAGCAGGTGCGCGGCGAGCGATGCCACGAGCGGCATGTGGGTCACGGCGAGCACGTCGCCGCCGGCCTCGAGCAGGCCCGCCGCCTCCTGCGGATCGGCGCGCGGCGCGAGCGCCCCGGCCTCCTCGAGCGCCCCTACCCCGAGGCGCGCGGCAATGAGCTCGGCGGTCTCGCGCGCGCGGCGCTTGCCGCTGTGCAGCACGCGCTCGGGGCGAAGCGGCGCAGCCAGCGCCAGCACGTCGGCGAGCGCCTCGACGTCGGCGCGCCCCGCGGCGCTGAGGGGGCGCTCCGGGTGCTCGGCCTCGCTCAGCGCCTCGCCGTGCTGGGCCAGGCAGAGCCTGCGCGCCGCGCCCACGACGCCGGCCTCAGCCGAAGTAGTCCGGCTCGTTGCCGGGCTTCCACTTGATGTTGCAGCCCAGGCTCGGCTTCTGGTCCTGCGGGATGGGGCGCCCCTCGAGCAGCGCGTCGACGGCGGCGCGCAGGTCCTTGCCCGTCACCGGGGCGTCGTTGCGCGGGCGCGCGTCGTCGAACTGGCCGCGGTAGACCAGCCGCCGGTCGCGGTCGAACAGGAAGAAGTCCGGCGTGCACGCGGCGCGGTAGGCCTTGGCCACCTCCTGGGTCTCGTCGAAGAGATAGGGGAAGGTGTAGCCGACGCGCCGGACCTCCTCGACCATCTTCTCGGGGCTGTCGTCGGGGTAGTTGGCGACGTCGTTGGCGTTGATGGCGACGATCGCGAGCCCCTTCTGCTGGTACTCGCGCCCGAACTCGGCCAGGGCGTGCTGGATGTGCTTGACGTAGGGGCAGTGGTTGCAGATGAACATCACCAGCAGGCCCGGCGCGTCCTTGAAGTCGTCGATGGAGACCTCGCGCCCCGTGAGCGGCTCGGGGAGCTTGAAGTACGGAGCCGGCGTGCCGAGCTCCAGCATGGTCGATTCGGTGCGTGCCACGGTCTCTCTCCTCCTGCGTGCGGAATCCGCGCGGCGCGGGCCGCGAAGCTGAGCGCAATTGTAGCGGAAGCCCTGAAAAATCGGATTTTTCAGGGCTTCCGCGCGGCCAGGGACGGCCGCGGGAGAGCTCACGCACACGGAAGTGCGTGGCGATATTAGGAAAAATCAGAACGGCCGCAAAGCACTTCAGCGCTGATCAATCCGCGTAGCGGATTGATCAGAGGCACCTAGCCCAGCCGCTTGCGCCGCCGCCGGGTGCGGGCAAGACTGTGCGCCCATGGGCGAGGGAGCCGAGGCGGCGCAGCTCGCGCTCGAGCCCGCGGGCGAGGGTGCCGTGCACGTGCGCGCGGCGGGGGCCTGGACCGTGCGCGGCATCGAGGCGCTCGCGCGCGCCCCGCTGCCG
>WGBS01000066.1 GCA_015494165.1 Gammaproteobacteria bacterium
GCCGTGAGCGGCATCGCCGGCCCCGGCGGCGGGACGCCGGAGAAGCCCGTGGGCACCGTCTGGCTCGCGTGGGCGCGGGCGGGCGCGGGCGTGCGCACGCGGCTCGCCCGCTTCGCGGGCGACCGCGAGGCCGTGCGGCGGCAGACGGTGCCCACGGGCTTCTCCGGCGTCCCGCCGCCGGGGCCGGCGATGCCGCTCACGGCGACGGTCACCTGCGCGCGGCTCGCCGCCAGCGCCCCGGCCGCCATCGCCCGCACCACCGGCTCGCTCACCGCCCCGTGCGCGGCGATCGCCTCGGCCGGGACGCCGAGCATCCGCTCCTTGGCGGCGTTGCTGTAGGTGACGAAGCCGCGGTCGAACCAGCCCGAGCTGCCGGCCACGTCGGTCACGGCCTTGGCGATCCAGCCGCCGGTGCAGGACTCGGCCGTGGCCAGCCTCAGCCCAGCGCCGGCGAGGGCCTCGCCCACCCGGCGGGCCAGCGCCTCCAGCGCGGCGTCGTCGCAGCCTGCGGGCACGCTCATGGCCGCGCTCTCCCGCGCCGGCCCGATCGGCCCATGCTCTCAACCTCGCTCGCGGCCATCTCCAGGGGAGCATCTCCCGAAGCGGCCCGCCCCGCAAGCCCGGCCGGGAGGCATCCCGCGGCCACCGGCTGTCGGACCCCTCAGACTCTGAGGGCCGCGACGCGCTGGCGGAGCTGGTCGGCGACGCCCGCGAGCTCCTCGCAGCCGCCCTCGGTACGCGAGGCGCCCTCGCCCGCCTCGCCCGCGGCCGCACGGATGCTCTCGACGTTGCGGAGCACCTCCTCGCTGACCTGGGTCTGCTGCTCGGTGGCGCTGGCGATCTGGGCCGCCATGTCGCTGATCTGGGAGACGGCGTCCGCGATCGCGCGCAACCGCTCGCGCGCGTCGGCCGCGCGCTGCACGGACTCCTCGGCCTGCGCCTTCCCGTGCTCCATGACCTCGACCGCCTCCGAGGTGCCCGCCTGCACTCGCTCGATGATCTCCTGGATCTCGTGCGTGGACTCCTGCGTGCGCTGGGCCAGCGTCCTCACCTCGTCGGCCACCACGGCGAATCCGCGCCCCTGCTCACCGGCGCGCGCGGCCTCGATAGCAGCGTTGAGCGCCAGCAGGTTCGTCTGCTCGGCGATGTCGCGGATCACGTCCAGCACCCGGCCGACCTTCGCCGTGTCCTCGTCGAGGCGGGAGACGACCTCGGCGGCACGCGCCGACTGCGAGGCGAGCGCCCCGATCGCCTCCGCAGTGTCCGTGACCGCCCGCTGGCCGGCCTGTGCGGCCTGGTCGGCCTCCCGCGCGGCCTCGGCGGTGGCCGCGCAGTTGCGCGCCACCTCCCGCACCGCCGCCGACATCTCCTCCATCGCGGTCGCGAGCTGCTCCGTCTGCTCGCGCTGGGCGTCCACCGAGGCGTTCCCTCGCCCCGCGGCCGCGCGCAGCGAGCCGCTCGTGCTGCACAGGGCCTCGACGGACCGGACCACCTCCCCCACGAGCGCCTGGAACCTCTCCGCCATCGCGTCGAGCCGCTCGCCGATCCGCGCCAGCTCGTCGCGCCCCGGCACCGACGCGCGCGCGGAGAGATCGCCGTCCATGAGCCGCAGCAGCGCCGCGTCGATGCGGCCGATCGAGTCGCGGATCCCGCGGTAGAAGGCGAGGAACAGGACTGCGAGGGCTGCAAGCAGCGCCGCCACCGAGGCGGCGATCACGTCGCGCCCAAAGCCGGCCCGCTCCCCCCGGGCCTTGAGCAGCCCGTCGAGGGCAGCGAGCCCGGAGTCGAGGAGCGAGTACGCTTGCGCGATCGCAGCGGTCCCCCGCGTGAAGACGTCCTGGGCCCGTGCGCCCTCGGCGGTGCCGCGGAAGACGCGCTCGGCGAAGTCGAGGTAGCCGCTCGCGGCCGCGCGGGCCGCATCGTAGCTGCCCACGAGGGAGCCGGCGACCTCCGGCCGCTCCCGCTCGATCACCCCGAGCGCGTGAGCCAGTTCGGCGAGCAGGCGTCGCGCAGTCGTGAGATCCACGGCGAGCGCCAGCCTCTCATCGGGCGTGGCGCTCCCGCGCGCGACGATCCCGGAAAGCAGGCCTCGAAGCCGGCCGAGGGTTTCGGCCAGCTCCGGGAGGACACTTACGACGGTACCCGCGAGGAAGACCGTGGCGGGGCGCTCGTCGAACAGCAGGCCGGAGCGCTCACCAACGTCACGTCCCAGCGCGAGCAGGTCGCCGGCGAGCCGTGTGTGGCGCTCGAACGCGGTGGCCGGCTCCAGCGCGCCGACCTCCCGCCTCAGCGCAGACCACCGGCGCGCCAGCTCACCGACGCGGTCTCCCGTCCCGAGCATGGCGCCGAGCTCGGCATCAAGCCCGCCCAGCTTCCGGAAGTCGCGGTCGATCTCCCGGGCTTTGGCCGCGAGGCGCGGGCGGAAGCCCTCCGCCCCGTTGAGGAGGGCGTTCGCCATGCCGCGGTGCTCGGGCACGTGCTGCAGGAGGGGGCGCAGCGCGGCGAAATAGCGCAGCGCCTGGCGCTCGCGCCGTGCCTCGGCCGCGGCCGCATCCGCGTCCATCACCAGCCTCGCGCCGAGCAGCGAGAGGGGCACCAGGAAGATAACGAGCACCGAGGCGAACTTGACCGGAAAGGGCATGCGCCGCGAAAGCCGCGCCAGGACGTCCAGAAAGATGAGCTTGGGCAGCTTCATATCCGCTCTCGCTGTCTGGGCCGCTCCTGCCGGAGCCGGAAAGACCACGAACCGCACAGGCCTATCGGCTGGAGCCGGCCCTGCTTGAGCGCCGGCTCCGCGGCGGCAAACGGGGGTGGCGGGGCCCCAAAATGCGGAGGGGGCCGCGGTGCGGCCCCCTCCGGCTTTGTCGTGGTGATGCGCTTCCCTGCCGCCCCGACGGGCGCTCAGTCGTGCTCCACCTCCGGATGCTCCACCTCCGGGGCCTCGGGGGCCTCCATCTCCGGCGTCTCCACCTCGGGCGCCTCCACCTCCGGGGTCTCCGGATGCTCCACCTCGGGCGTCTCCACCTCCGGAGCCTCCGGATGCTCGACCTCCGGCACCTCCGGGTGCTCCATCTCGGGGTGCTCGACCTCGGGCGCCTCCGGGTGCTCGAGCTCCGGGTGCTCCACCTCCGGGGGCTCGATCTCGACCTCGACCTGCCCGTCCGGGCCGACCTCGATCGCGATCTCGGTGCCCGGGGGCAGGCCCTCCGGAATCTGGATGCCGTCCGGCACCGCGAGCGAGGGATCCGTGGTGTGCTCGATATGCACGATGGGGCTGCCGTCCTCGCCCACGGTGACCTCGATCTCGGTCCCTGCCGGCAGGTCCGAGGGGACGGTCACGCCGTCCACCACCACGCTGCCGCCCGGGGCGGGATCCGGCGACGGCGCAGGGCCCGGGTCCGGAGCGCCCGCCCCGCCATCGGTGGCCGCCAGGGCGGAGCCGCCTCCCAGGATCGCCCCGAGCACGGCAGCGGCCAGGCTGTTGCGTCTCGTCGTCTTCGTCGCGCGCATCTCTCGCCTCCTCTCGCTGGCGTTCGCCTCGTCGTGGGATTTTTTCCCACGTCGTGCGTGACAGCCTAGCAGGCGCAGGCTGCAAGTCAACCCCTCGAGCACGTGAAGCCTCGAAAATGTGACGCAGCTCGCAGGACGGGGCGCCCTGAGCTATGTGTGGCGTTTTTTCCCACAGTCCGTTAGCATCGCGGCATGGCGAGGACGCGCGAGACGCCGCCCATGGCCCCCGCCGTCGCCGGCGCCCTGCGCCGGGCGCTGCGCCCCGTGGTGCATCTGTGCATCGCCCTCGGCGTGACCTACCCCACGCTCGCGCGCCTGCTGCGCTCGCTCTTCTTCGAGGTGGCGCTGGAGGACTTCGCCCTGCGCGACCGGCCGCAGACGGACAGCCGCCTGAGCCTGCTCACGGGCATCCACCGCAAGGAGATCCGGCGGCTGCGCGAGGAGCCGCGCGAGCGCACGGGCCCGCCGCCGGTGGTCTCGCTCGGTGCCCAGATCGCGGCCCGATGGATGGCCGACCCGCGCTACTCGGATGCCGAGGGGCGGCCCCGCCCCCTGCCGCGGCGCTCGGACGATCCGCAGGCGCCCTCTTTCGAGCGCCTGGTCGAGGAGGTCAGCCGCGACATCCGCCCGCGGGCGGTGCTCGACGAGTGGCTGCGGCTCGGCGCCGCCCGCCTGGACGAGGACGGCTACGTGCACCTGGACGCGGAGGCCTTCGTGCCGCGCACGGGCATGGACGAGAAGCTGTTCTACTTCGGCCGCAACGTGGGCGACCATGCGGCCGCAGCGACACACAATGTGCTCGACGGCCGCCCGCCCCTGCTCGAGCGCGCCGTCTACTACGACCGGCTGAGCCCGGAGTCGGTGCGGCGGCTCGCGACCCGCGCGCGCGAGCTCGCGATGCGCGCGCTGCAGGCCGTCAACCGCGAGGCCCTGGAGCTGCAGGAACGCGACGCGGGCCGCGCGGACGCGACGGAGCGCATGAGCTTCGGGGCCTACTTCTTCGGCACCGGGATGCGGCCCACGGCCCCGGAGGGAGGGAACGATGCGGAGGACGATGGCGCGAAGGGCTGACGGCGCGCGCGCGCCCCGACGGCTGCTGCTCGCCGCCGCGGCGCTGGCCCTCGCCGCCTGCCAGGCGGGCGCGCCGCGCGCGCCTTCCCTCGCCGCGCTCGGTGGCGGCGGAGAGCAGGACGGCAGCGGGCTCGGCGGCACGGGGCACCGCGGCGGCATCGGCGGCACCGGCCTGCGTGCCGAGGGCGGCCTCGGCGGCACCGGAATCGTCGGCACCGTGACCGCCTTCGGCAGCATCGTGGTGCAGGGCCGCCACATCGGCCTGCCGCCGTCGCTCGAGGTGCGCGAGGAGGATCGGCCCGCCTCGCCGGCGGACCTGCGCGTCGGCCAGGTGGTGGCCGTCCTGGCCACCGGGCGCGAGGGCGGCCGGCCGGTGGCCGTGCGCGTGCGGGTGCGCTACGCGGTCGAGGGGCCGGTCGAACGCGTGCGCCGGGCGCCGGACGGCAACTGGCTCACCGTCGCCGGCCAGCGCGTGCGCCTCGCCCCCGGGGCGCGGGTCGAGGGCCCCGCGCCGCGGCGCGGCGCCTGGGCGCAGGTCTCGGGCCTGCGGCGCGCGGACGGCAGCGTGCGCGCCACCTTCGTGCGCCTGAGGCCCGCCGCACCGGCCGGGGCAGCGGTGGCGGTGCGCGGCGTGCCGCGTGCCGACGGCGGAGGGCTGCGCATCGGGGACCTGCGCCTCGAAGGCACGCGCGGCCGGCTGCGCGCGGGCGTGCCGGTGCGCGTGACGGGGACCCTCCTCGCAGGCGACCGGCTCCGGGTCGCCGCCGTCGAGCCCGACCGCTACGCCCCGGGCCCCGCGCGGCGCCTCGCGCTCGAGGCCTACGTGCAGGAGAGCGTGCCTGAGCGGCGTCTGCTGCGGGTCGGGGGCCTGCCGGTGCGTATCGGGCCGGCGACACGCATCGTGGGCGGCGACCTGGGCAGCCTCGCCCCGGACCGGCTCGTGCGCGTGGAGGCGCCGGCGCCGGCGGCGCCGCTGCCGGAGCAGGCCCCGGAGGCGACGCGCATCGAGGTGCTGGACGAGCACGCCGAGCCGCTCGCCCTCCCTCTGCTGCCGGGCGAGACAGGCGCTCCCGGCCACCCGCCCGAGCCGCCCGAGGCCGAGCACGGGGCCGAGCCGCCGGAGCCCGGCGAGGCGCCGGAGAACGAAGCCGAGGCACCCGAGATCGAGGCCCCCGAGGCGGAAGCGCCCGAGGCCGAGCCGCCCGAGATGGAGGCGCCGGAGACCGAACGGCCCGAGACGGAGCCCCCCGAGGTGGAGGCGCCCGAAACGGAGGGCCCGGAGGCGGAAGCGCCCGAGATGGAGGCTCCGGGGCCCGAGGGGCCGCCCGAGATCCCGGAGGGCCCGGAGCACGAGGACTGAGCCACAGCAGCGAGAGCACCCAACGATCCGACGACCGCAAGGAGCCACGACATGAGCGCAAGAGCCACGAGCACGACCCTGTTGGCATCCTCCCTCGCCGCCGCCCTGGCGGCCGTGCCGGCCGCGGCGGCCGAGCGCGCCCCGCAGGTCTCGGCCGGCGTGGGCGCCTATTACCTGACGGGCGACTACGGCAGCAGCGCCGGCGACACCGACATCTGGTACGTGCCCTTCAGCCTGCGGTGGAAGCACCGCCGCTGGACGGTGAAGGCCACCGTGCCGTGGGTGCGGGTGAGCGGCCCCGGCTCGGCGGTGCCCGGCGTGGGCGGCGTCTCCAAGGGCGGCACGCGCCGCACGGAGTCGGGCCTCGGCGACACCATCCTCTCGGCCTCCTGGCTCGCCCTGTACGACCGCCAGAGCCGGACGGGCCTGCGCCTCAAGGGCAAGCTCAAGCTCGACACCGCAGACGAGGACAAGGGCCTCGGCACCGGCTCCAACGACTTCACCGCCGCCGTCGAGGGCTTCCGCACCACGGGGCGGACGACGCTGTTCGGCTCGCTGGGCTACCGGTGGATGGGCGACTCCGACGTCTACGACCTGCGCAACGCCTGGCTCGGCACGGCGGGCTTCCAGACGCAGCTCGCGCCGCGCACGAGCGCCGGCGCCTCGGTCTACCTGCGGCAGAAGATCAGCCGCACGGGGAGCCCGCGGCGCGAGCTCAACGGCTTCGTCACGCACCGCCTGACGGACGCCGTGCGCGTGCAGGGCTACGGCATCGTCGGCTTCGCCGACGGCAGCCCCGACTGGGGCCTCGGCGCCAGCCTGCGCATGGACGTGGAGTGAGCGGCGCGGGGGGCGCGGGAGGCGGCCTCCGTCTCCCGTGCCCCTTCCCGTCTGCCTCCCGGCTTCCCTCTCTTTCCCCTCGCCACCCGCGGCCGGCGCGGCCATAATCGGGGGCCATGAGCCGCCCGGTCGAGGACCTCTCGCGCCACACGCCCATGATGCAGCAGTACCTCCGCATCAAGGCGGAGCATCCGGACGTGCTGCTGTTCTACCGCATGGGCGACTTTTACGAGCTGTTCTACGACGACGCGCGCCGCGCCGCCGAGCTCCTCGACATCACGCTCACCACGCGCGGGCAGTCGGCGGGCGAGCCCATCCCCATGGCCGGCGTGCCGGTCCACTCGGTGGAGCAGTACCTCGCGAAGCTGGTGCGCCTCGGCGAGGCGGTGGCGATCTGCGAGCAGATCGGCGACCCCAACGCGAGCCGCGGCCCGGTGGAGCGGCGGGTGGTGCGCATCGTCACCCCCGGCACGCTCACCGAGGACGCGCTGCTGCCGGAGCGCCACGACAACCTGCTCGTGGCGCTCGCGCCGGGGCGGCGCTGGGGGCTCGCCTGGCTCGATCTCGCCTCGGGCCGCTTCGCGGTGAGCGAGGAGGAAGGCGAGGAGGCGCTCGCGGGCGAGCTCGAGCGGCTGGCGCCGGCCGAGCTCCTCCTGCCCGAGGACGCCGCAGCGCCCGCCTGGCTCGAGGAGCGCGCCGCCCTCACCCGCCGCCCGCCCTGGCACTTCGAGCCCGAGGCGGCGCGCCGGCGCGTGCTCGAGCAGCTCGGCACGCGCGACCTCGCGGGCTTCGGCTGCGAGGGCCGGCCCCAGGCCCTCGCCGCCGCGGGCGCGCTCCTCGAGTACGTGCGCGAGACGCAGCGCGCGGCGCTGCCCCACATCCGCTCCCTGCGGCTCGAGCGGCGCGAGGACGCGGTCGTGCTCGATGCCGCCACGCGCCGCAACCTGGAGCTCGACCGCAGCCTCGCGGGCCGCGACGAGCACACCCTGGCCGGGGTCCTCGACCGCTGCCGCACGCCCATGGGGGCGCGGCTGCTGCGCCGCTGGATGCACCGGCCGCTGCGCGAGCGCGCGACCCTGCGCCGCCGCCATCAAGCGGTCGAGGCGCTCGTCTCGGACGACGGGGGCGAACGCCTGCGCGAGGCCCTGCGGGGGATGGGCGACGTCGAGCGCATCCTCGCGCGCGTCGCCCTGCGCTCGGCGCGCCCGCGCGATCTCGCCGCCCTGCGCGGCGCCCTCGGGCGCATCCCGGCGCTGCGCGAGGCGGCGCAGGCGGCGGGATCGCCCCTGCTCGGCGAGCTCGCCTGGCGGCTCGGCGAGCACGCCGAGGTGCGCGAGACGCTCGCGCGCGCCCTGGTCGAGGAGCCGCCGGCGCTCGCGCGCGACGGCGGCGTCATCGCCCCCGGCTGGGACGCCGAGCTCGACGAGCTGCGTGCGCTCGCCGAGGGCGCCGACCGCTTCCTCGCCGAGCTCGAGGCGCGCGAGCGCGCGCGCACCGGCATCCCCAACCTGCGCGTGGGCTACAACCGCGTGCACGGCTACTACATCGAGGTCACGCGCTCGCACGCGGACAAGGTCCCGGAGGACTACCAGCGCCGCCAGACGCTCAAGGGCGCCGAGCGCTACGTCACCCCGGAGCTCAAGGCCTTCGAGGACAAGGTGCTCTCGGCGCGCGAGCGGGCGCTGGCGCGCGAGCGGACGCTCTACGAAGGGCTGCTCGACGCCGTCGCCGGGCACCTCGGGCCGCTGCAGCGCTTCGCCGAGGCCGCGGCCGAGCTCGACGTGCTGGCGAACCTCGCCGAGCGCGCCGCGGCCCTCGGCTGGAGCCGCCCGGAGCTCGCCGACGAGCCCGGGATCCTGATCGAGGGCGGGCGCCACCCGGTGGTGGAGCAGGCGCTCGACGAGCCCTTCGTCCCGAACGACCTGCGCCTCGACCCCGACCGCCGCATGCTGGTGATCACGGGCCCCAACATGGGCGGCAAGTCCACCTACATGCGCCAGACCGCCCTCATCGTGCTGCTCGCGCACATGGGAAGCTTCGTGCCCGCAACGCGCGCGGTCATCGGCCCCGTGGACCGCATCTTCACGCGCATCGGCGCCGCCGACGACCTCGCCTCCGGGCGCTCGACCTTCATGGTCGAGATGACGGAGACGGCCAACATCCTGCACAACGCCACCGAGCGCAGCCTGGTGCTGATGGACGAGATCGGCCGCGGCACCAGCACCTACGACGGCCTGGCGCTGGCCTGGGCGACGGCCGAGGCGCTCGCCGCGCGCATCCGCGCCTTCACCCTCTTCGCGACGCACTACTTCGAGCTCACGGCGCTCGCCGACACGCTGCCCGGGGTGGCCAACGTGCACCTGGAGGCGGTCGAGCACGGCGAGCGGGTGGTCTTCCTGCACAGCGTGCGCGAGGGGCCCGCCGACCGCAGCTACGGCCTGCACGTGGCGCGCCTCGCGGGCGTGCCGGAGGAGGTGATCGCCGCCGCGCGCGAGCGCCTCGCGGCGCTGGAGGCGGGCAGGCCGCCGGTGGCGCGCGCCGCGGCCGAGCGGGTGCCCCAGCTCGGCCTCTTCGCCGAGCCGCAGGCGCAGGGCCGGACGCCGCACCCCGTGCTGGAGCGCCTGCGCGCGCTGGACCCCGACGGCCTCACGCCGCGCGAGGCGCTGGAGCGGCTCTACGAGCTCGTCGCGCTCGCGCGCGAGCAGTGAACAGTTTGCAGTTCGCAGCCCACGGTCGACGTTCGGCGGCCGGGGCCGTCCCGACCGCGAACCGTCTACCGCGAACCGTCAACCGTTTACTTCTCCTTGCGGACGATCTTCTCCTTGATGCGCGCGGCCTTGCCGGTGCGCCCGCGGAGATAGTAGAGCTTGGCGCGGCGCACGTCGCCGCGGCGCTTGACCTGGATGGACTCGATGGCGGGGCTGTAGGTCTGGAAGACGCGCTCGACGCCCTCGCCGTGGGAGATCTTGCGCACGGTGAAGGAGGAGTTGAGCCCGCGGTTGCGCTTGGCGATCACCACGCCCTCGAAGGCCTGCAGGCGCTCGCGGTTGCCCTCCTTCACCTTGACCTGCACCACCACGGTGTCGCCCGGCGAGAAGTCCGGGATCTCCCTCGTCATCTGCTCGGCCTCGACGGCCTGCACCAGCTTGCGCTTTCCGCTCATGGCTCTGCCCTCTGCCCGCGCGCCGGCCGTGCCGGCGCCTGTCCCGTGTCCTAGGCCCGCTCCCCGCCTCCCGCCGCGCGCTCGCGGCGGTACTCCTCGAGCAGGGCGCGGTCCTCCTCGCTCAGCTCGCGCCCGGCGAGCAGGTCGGGGCGCCGTTCCCAGGTGCGCCCCAGGGCCTGCTTGCGCCGCCAGCGCCGGATGGCCGCGTGGTCGCCCGACAGCAGCACCTCCGGCACGCGCATCCCGTCGATCTCCTCCGGGCGCGTGTAGTGGGGCCAGTCGAGCAGCCCCTCCTCGAAGGACTCGGCCTCGGCCGAGCCCTCGTCGCCGAGCGCGCCCGGCAGCAGCCGCGCGACGGCGTCGATCACCACCAGCGCCGCCGGCTCGCCGCCCGAGAGGACGTAGTCGCCGATGCTCAGCTCCTCGTCCACCTCGGACTGGATCAGGCGCTCGTCCACGCCCTCGTAGCGGCCCGCCACGAGGATCAGCCGCCCGCGGCCGGCGTACTCGCGCGCGACGCGCTGGTCGAAGCGCCGGCCCTGGGGGCTCAGGTACACCACCCGCGCGGGCTCCGGCGCCGCGGCCCGTGCGGCGTGGATCGCCGCGCGCAGGGGCTCGACCTTCATCACCATCCCCGGCCCGCCCCCGTAGGGCCGGTCGTCGACCGTGCGGTGGCGGTCGTGCGTATAGTCGCGCGGGTTCCAGGTGTGGATCTCGAGGATCCCGCGCTCGCGCGCCCGCCCCGTGATGCCCCAGCGGGTCGCTTCCCGGATCATCTCCGGGAAGAGCGTCACCACGTCGATGCGCATCGCCGGCCGCGGCTCAGAAGTCCGGGTCCCAGTCCACCCGGATCCGGCCGCCCTCCAGGTCCACCTCCAGGACCACCTGTCCCGGGAGGTACGGGACCAGCCGCTCGCGCTCGCCGCGCACGACCAGCACGTCGTTGGCGCCGGTCTCCATCAGCCGCTCGACCGTGCCCAGCTCCAGGCCCTCGCGGTTCACCACCCGCAGCCCCTCGAGGTCGGTCCAGTAGTACTCCCCCTCGGGCAGCGGCGGGAGCTGGTCGCGCCGCACCGCGATCTCGGCCCCCATCAGGCGCGCGGCCTGGTCGCGGTCCTCGCAGCCCTCGAGGCGCGCCACGACGCCCTTGCCGTGGCGCCGCCCCTCGGCGACCGCCACGGGGCGCCACTCGCCGCCGAGCCGCAGGTACCAGGGGCTGTAGCGCACGATGCCCTCGCGCGGCTCGGTGTGCGAGTAGACCCGCACCCAGCCGCGCACGCCGTAGAGGCCGGAGATGCGTCCGACCGTGACGAGGTCAGACGGCGCCTTCGGCATCCCTCCGGCGTTCAGGCCGCCTCGGCCTCCCCCTGCGCCTTGCGGTAGCGGCGCACGAGCTGCGCGACCCGTTCGCTCAGCTTCGCCCCGCGCGCGACCCAGTGCTCGACCCGCTCGAGGTCGATCTCGAGGTCGCGCTCGGGACCGGCGGCGACGGGGTTGTAGTAGCCCACGCGCTCGATGAAGCGCCCGTCGCGCGGGTTGCGCCCGTCGGTCACCACGATGTTGTAGAAGGGACGCTTCTTGGCGCCCCCGCGTGCAAGCCGGATCGTCACCATCTCGCCGTCTTCCCGTAACACTGCCCGATCCGCCGCGCGGGTCGGGCAGCGCCGAAGTCCCGATGTTTCCTTCCGCATCCCGCCCGCCGTCCGCGGCGGAGCGCTGCCGCTGCGGGCTTCCAGCCCGCGCACGTAAGCTGATTATTGTAGCCGTGCGGCCGGGCCGTGGGAAGCGGGAGCCTCAGGCGAGGCCGCCCGGCAGCCCCCCGGGCGGGAAGCCGCCGGGGGGGAGCCCCCGCATCATGCGCTTCAGCCCCCCCTTGCGCGACATGCGCTTCATCATCTTCTGCATCTGGGCGTGCTGCTTGAGCAGGCGGTTGACGTCCTGGACCTGGGTGCCGGAGCCGGCCGCGATGCGGCGCTTGCGCGAGCCGTTGATCACCTTGGGGAAGCGCCGCTCCTGGGGCGTCATGGAGTCGATGATGGCGATCATGCGCCGGATCTGGCGGTCGTCCATCTGCGCGCGCACCGCTTCCGGGAGCTGCGCGCCGCCCGGCAGCTTGTCGAGCAGCGCCGACAGCCCCCCGAGCCTCGTCATCTGCTCGAGCTGGTCACGGAAGTCCTGCAGGTCGAAGCCCTTGCCGCCCTTGCTCACCTTGCGCGCGATGCGCTCGGCCTGCTCGCGGTCGACCTTGCGCTGCACCTCCTCGACCAGGCTCAGCACGTCGCCCATGCCGAGGATGCGCGAGGCGATGCGGTCCGGGTGGAAGGGCTCGAGGGCCTCGGTCTTCTCGCCCGTGCCGATGAACTTGATCGGCGCCCCCGTGATCTGGCGCACCGACAGCGCCGCGCCGCCGCGCGCGTCGCCGTCCGCCTTGGTGAGCACCACGCCCGTCAGCGGCAGCGCCTCGCCGAAGGCGCGCGCGGTGTTGGCCGCGTCCTGGCCGGTCATGGCGTCGACCACGAACAGCGTCTCGCGCGGCGCCACCGCCGCGTGCAGGCGCCGGATCTCGTCCATCATCTCGGCGTCGACATGGAGGCGGCCGGCGGTGTCGAGGATCAGCACGTCGACCAGGCGCCGGCGCGCCTCCTCCAGCGCCGCGCGCGCGATCGCCTCGGGCGCCTGCTCCGGGCTCGAGGGAAAGAACCGCGCCCCCACCTCGCCCGCGAGGCGCTCGAGCTGGGCGATGGCGGCGGGGCGGTAGACGTCGGCGCTCGCGAGCATGACCGTGCGGCCCTCGCGCTCGGCGAGGTAGCGGGCGAGCTTGGCCGCCGTCGTCGTCTTGCCCGAGCCCTGGAGCCCCGCGAGCAGGATCACCACCGGCGGCTGGGCGCGCAGGTCGAGCCCGGCCGGCTCGCCCATGACCTGCACGAGCTCCTCGTGGACGATCTTGACCAGGGCCTGCCCGGGCGTGAGGCTGCGCAGCACCTCCTGCCCCACGGCGCGCTCGCGCACCCGCTCGACGAAGGCCTTGACCACGGGCAGCGCGACGTCGGCCTCGAGCAGGGCCATGCGCACCTCGCGCAGGGTCTCGCGGACGTTGTCCTCGGTGATGCGGCCCTGCCCGCGCAGGCGCTGGAGCGTGTCGCCGAGGCGGCGGGTGAGGTTCTCGAACATCGGGGATCCCGGGATGGCGGCTTCCGGTGCCGCGGGTCGCGGCCGGGGGATTATACCCCGCCGGAGCCGGTCGCGCGGCCGCCCCCGCCGGCCCTCGGGCCGCTCGCCGCCGTCCCAGGGCCTGCCCGCCCGTAAGCGCAGGGCGCAGGCGGGACGCTCAGGTGCGGATCAGAGCTGGAAGACCTGCCCGCCCCGCAGCGGCCGCACCTGCAGACGCTCGACGCGCTCGCGGCACTGGGCGTAGATCAGCTCCTCCTCGCCCGGCTTGAGGTGCGTGAGATAGACCCGCGGGCGGTGGTTGAGCTTTCGCAGGTCGGCGGCGAGGAGGCTCGGGCAGTAGTGGCCGGCCTTGCGGCTGAGGGGCTCCTCGTGGTCGGAGAAGGCGGTCTCGACGATGAGCACGTCGAGGCGCTCGTGGCGGTTGAGCGCCTCCCAGAAGGCGTCGTTGCTCGAGGTGTCGCCGCTGAAGGCGAAGGCCCCGGTGGCGCACTCGACACGGTAGCCGGCGGCCGGCACCGCGTGCGCGACCTCGATCATCTCGATCACGCGCCCGCCGATCTCGCGGCGCTCGCCGGGGCGCATGGGCTCGAAGCGCACCGCCGGGCGCTCCGGCGAGGGCAGCTTGGTGAAGTCCGGCCAGATCACCCAGTTGAACACGTGCCGGCGGATGGCCTCGATGGTCTCGGCGCGCGCGTGCACCGTGATGGGCCCGTCGAGACGGTCGAACACGGTGTCGACCAGCAGCGGCATCCCGGCCACGTGGTCCAGGTGCGAGTGCGTGAGGAAGATGTGGCGGATGGAGGCCATCTCGTGGAGGGCGAGATCCCACACCCCGGTGCCGGCGTCGATCAGGATGTCGTCGTCGACCAGCAGCGAGGTGGTGCGCAGCCCCGTGCCGATCCCGCCGCTCGCGCCCAGTACCTGCAGCCGCATGACCCGTTTCACTGTTCCCTTCCAGGTCGCCGTGCCCCCGCGGATGCGAGGATCGTGCCAGCCGCGGGCACGCCGTTCTGCCGCCTGCGTCACACCCCGCGTGCGCCCGGGTGACGCGGGGCGTCCGGCGCTGACGCGGCGCGTCCCGCCCGCGTGGCCTTTTGCCCGCGCCCTTGGCACAATGGCAGGCCCTTCAAGGGCTTCGCGGACAGGCAGATGAGCTGGAGCGCATCGGCGGGCCCGGCGGCCGTGGTCCTCTACCTGGTCTCGGCGGCGCTGCTGCTGCGCCGGCTGCGGCGCTGCGCCGAAGGGGCGGCCGCGCCCAAGGCCGGCCCGCTGGCGGTGGGCCTGGTGGCCCTCGCCCTGCATGCCGTCAATCTTTCGGCGCGCCTGGTGAGCCCCGAGGGGCTCAACATGGGCTTCTTCAACGCCCTCTCGGTGGTCTCGTGGATGGCGGCGCTCATCGTGCTGGTCGCGGCCTGGCGGGAGCCGGTGGAGAACCTCGGCATCGCGGTGCTGCCGCTGGCGGCGCTGGCGCTGGCGCTGGAGCTCGCCTTCCAGTCCGAGCACCTGATCCTCGCCGGCGCGCCGTGGACGCTGGAGGCGCACGTGCTGATCTCGATCGTGGCCTACAGCCTGCTCAGCATCGCCGCGGTCCACGCCCTCGTCCTCGCCTGGGAGGATCACGCCCTCCACGCGCATCACGCCGGCGGCCTGGTGCGGGCGCTGCCGCCGCTCGCGACCATGGAGCGGCTGCTGTTCCGGCTCATCGCCGCCGGCTTCGTGCTGCTGACGCTCGCGCTCGCCACCGGCTTCCTCTTCGTCGACGACCTCTTCGCCCAGCACCTGGTCCACAAGACCGTGCTCTCCATCGCCGCATGGGCGCTGTTCGGCCTGCTGCTCTTCGGCCGCTGGCGCTTCGGCTGGCGCGGGCGCGTGGCCATCCGCTGGACGCTGGGCGGCTTCGTGTGCCTGGCGCTCGCCTACTTCGGCACCAAGCTGGTGCTGGAGCTCATCCTCGCGCGCTGATGGACGCGCCCCCGCCCGCCCCGGAGGCAGCGCCGTGAGCGACGTCCCGCTCGGGCTGCTCTTCGGCCTGCTCGCGTTGCTGATCGTGCTCTCGGCCTTCTTCTCGGGCTCCGAGACGGGGCTCATGACGCTCAACCGCTACCGGCTGCGCCACCTCGCGCGCGCCGGCCACCCCGGCGCGCGCCGCGCCGCGCGCCTGCTCGAGCGGCCCGACCGCCTCATCGGCGTCATCCTCCTCGGCAACAACTTCGTCAACATCCTCGCCTCCTCGGTGGCGACGGTCATCGCCCTGCGCCTGCTCGGGGAGGCGGGGGTGGCCGTGGCGGCGGGGCTGCTGACGCTCGTGATCCTCATCTTCGCCGAGGTGGCGCCCAAGACCCTCGCCGCCCTCTACCCCGAGCGCCTCGCCTTCCCCGCGGCCTTCGTCCTCGAGCCGCTGCTGCGCCTGCTCTACCCCCTGGTGTGGGCCACCAACGGGATCGCCAATGCGCTGCTGCGCCTGCTGCGCGTGGACGTGGAGGCGGCCGGGGAGCAGCCCCTCACGCGCGAGGAGCTGCGCACGGTCCTGATCGAGGCCGGCGGCATGATCCCGCGCCGCCACCAGGCCATGCTGCTCAGCATCCTCGACCTCGAGCGCCTGTCGGTCGAGGACATCATGGTCCCGCGCGGCGAGATCGTGGGCCTCGACATCGACGAGCCCTGGGAGCAGGTGGTCGAGCGGCTCACCCAGGCCGAGCACACGCGCCTGCCCGTCTACCACGGCAGCATCGAGCGCATCGTCGGCTTCCTGCATGTGCGCAACGTGGTGCGCCTGCTCGCCGCGGGCGAGCTCGACCGCGAGCGCCTGCTCGCCGCGGTGCGCGAGCCCTACTTCGTGCCCGAGGGCACGCCCCTCATGACCCAGCTCCTCAACTTCCAGCGCGAGCGCCGGCGCATCGCCCTGGTCGTCGACGAGTACGGCGAGATCCTCGGGCTGGTCACGCTCGAGGACATCCTCGAGGAGGTGGTGGGCGAGTTCACCACCGACCCCTCGGTGCGCGGGCGCGGCATCCGCCGCGAGCCCGACGGCAGCTTCCTGGTCGCCGGCGGCGTGCCCGTGCGCGACATCAACCGCGCGCTCGGCATCGAGCTCCCCACGGACGGGCCGCGCACCCTCAACGGCCTCATCCTCGAGCACATGGAGACCATCCCCGAGCCCGGCACCAGCATGCTGATCGCCGGCTACCCGGTGGAGATCGTGCAGACGGCCGAGAACAGCGTGAAGCTCGCGCGCATACAGCCGCGGCGGCCGCCGCGCCGCAGCCGCCGCGGGGAAGGCGGCGACGGCGCCTGAGGGCGCTTCCGTCGGCGCCTCGCGCGCGCTCGTGCGCCGCGCACGTTGCCGCCCCCCGCCGCGCACCTATAATCGCCGGTACGCGCCGGAAGGCATGCCTTCGCATGCCGGGCCGCAGGAGGCCATGCCCAAGATCACGCTCAGCTTCCGCGAGCGCGTGCTCAAGGTCCTCCCCCTGGAGGAGGGCGAGACCCTGATCGGCCGCGCGCCCGACTGCGACCTCCAGATCGACAGCCTCGCGGTCGCCCTGCATCACGCGCGCATCGTCACGCGCGGCGGCGAGAGCGTCATCTTCGACCTCGGCGGCGGGCTGCGCGTGGGCGGCCAGCCGGTGCGCGAGCACCGCCTGGCCGACGGCGACCGCGTGCTGCTCGGCAAGCACGTGCTGACCTACTCGCCCGAGGACGTGACGACCGCCGAGCGTCTCGCCCCCGAGGGGCCGTCCGCCGGCGCCGCGCCGCGCCGCGCCTGGCTGCAGGTCCTCAGCGGCCCGCGCGTGGGCAAGGCGCTGCCGCTCACGCGCAGCCTGGTGCGCATCGGCCGCCAGGGCGAGCAGAGCGTGATCATCGCCCGCCGCGCCAACGGCTACTACGTCAGCGCGCTCGAGGGCGAGGAGCCGCCACGGCTCGGCGACCGCCCGCTCGGCGAGGAGCCGCAGCCGCTGCGTGACGGCGACGTGCTCGAGGTCGCGGGCGTGCGCATGCAGTTCTTCTGCGAGGAGGCCGTGCAGGCATGAGCCGCGAGCGGCGCCGCTTCACC
>WGBS01000067.1 GCA_015494165.1 Gammaproteobacteria bacterium
AGGTGGGGGTGCTCGATCCCGAGGAGACCGAGGCGGCGCTCGCCATGGTCGAGGACCGCAACCTCACCGTGCCCACCTACGACGAGCGCGTGGCCGAGGCCATCTTCGCTCGCCTTCCGGCACATGCCGCCCTCATGGAGAGCCTGCTGGAGCGGTTGCGCGCGCGCCTGTCGGGGTGAGGGTCGGGAGTCGGGGGACGGGTCGCGGGTAACGGGGGTAACGGGAGAGGGTAAAAGGCGCCGAAGCTGGAACTCGCTGAGCGCAACGTTGTTCACTAAGTGAACGCTCCCGCTTAGCGAAAGGCCCCGGAGCCGGGCTCGCTGAGGGCCCGCTGCAGACTGCAGGCTGCAAGCCGCAACCTGGCTTTGTGGGACGGGCTTCCAGCCCCGATCGGATGGCGGCGCCCGAAGGGCGCTCCACCCCTCGACTCTCGATCCTCGTCTCCCGCCTCTCCACCGCAGGCGGCCGGCGCCGGGCGCGCCGGAAGAAGTCCCAGACCACGCGCGTGGCGTCGATCTCGCGCGTGGGCGGGTCGAGCAGCGCGTACTCGATGCGCCAGCCGGCGCGGCGCTCGCCAGGCCAGGCGTGGCCGCCGTCCTCGACCAGCCACACCTCGAGCGGCGCGCGCGCGCAGGCATGACGCTCGAGCCGCACATGGGGCGCCACGCGCCGCACGCTGCGGCCGGTGCAGCCGTTCGCGCGCGCCCACAGGGCGATCGCGTCCGCGAGCGGCAGATCGCTGCGCTCGAAGGCGGTCTTCGCGCCCCGGCCGCCGCGCCAGGGCACCTGGCGGTCGGCGAGGCCGTGCATGATGAGCATGGGGACGGGGCCGCGCGGCGGCGGCACGCGCCACGGGGGCTCGTCGGGCGCGGCGCGCCCGCCCACGGCGGCGGCCACGGCCGCGACCGCGGCGAGGCGCTGCGGCGCGGCGGCGGCGATGCGGTGGGCGAGCATGCCCCCGTTCGAGAAGCCGGCGAGGTAGATACGCCCGCGGTCGGCCGGCAGCGCCGCCGACAGGCGCTCGATCACGGCCAGCACGAAGCCGACGTCGTCCACGCCCCGGTCCCGGGCCACGAAGCAGCAGTGGCCCGCGTTCCAGGCGAGGAAGCGGTCGGGGCGCAGGCCGGTGCCCGCAGGATAGGCGACGGCGAAGCCCTCGCGGTCGGCGAGCGCCGAGAACCGGGTGCGCTCGGCGATGAGGGCGGGGTTCCCGCCGCCGGAGTGGAGCACCACCACCAGCGGCAGCGGCCGGCCGGCCCGCGCGGCGGGGGGCAGGTGCAGCAGCAGCCAGCGCGCGCGCCCGCCATGGCGCAGCGAGAGCAGGTGGTCGCCGGGCGCGAGCGCGCCGGAGTCGCGCGCGAGCGGCGCCGCGGCGGGCGGCGGGCCCGGGAGCCGCGCGCAGCCGGCCGCGGCCAGCGCCAGCACGGCCAGCCACACGGCACGGGCGGCGTACGCGCGCACCGCGGGTCGCGCCCACGCCGCCTCAGGCGGCATGCAGCCTGCGCACCTTCGGGCGCCGGCCCTCCTTCTCCAGGCGCCAGAGGTCGTAGCGCATCTGGTGGTTGAGCCACACCTCGGGCGAGGTGCCGAAGGCCAGCGACAGGCGCACGGCCATCTCGGGGCTGATGCCGGCGCGGCCGTTGAGGATGGCCGAAAGGGTCTTGCGGCTCACCCCGAGCGCCGCGGCTGCCTCGGTCACGGTCAGCCCCAGCGGCTCGAGGCAGAGCTCCCGGAGCACCTCGCCGGGATGCGGAGGATTGTGCATGCGCATTCGCCTGCCCTCGAAGGTCCTGGCGGTCGGCAACGAAGCCTCCGTTGCTGGCGCTCGCGTCGGGGCTTTCGCCGCCGCGGGTAGTGTAACCGTGGCGCGCGACGGACGGGCCGCCGGGGCTGCTGTCGAGCGTGGCGCGGGCGGCCGGCGGGGGGCACAATGCGGCGCATGGGAGGCGAAGGGGGCCACACGCTGTCGGCCGGGGTGGTGGTGGTGCGCCACGGCGCCGACGGCTGCCGCTACCTGCTGCTGCGCGTCCACCGCTACTGGGACTTCCCGAAGGGGCTGGTGGAGGCGGGCGAGTCGCCGCTCGAGGCGGCGCGCCGCGAGGTCGCCGAGGAGACGGGGCTCGAGCGCCTCGAGTTCCGCTGGGGCGAGGCCTACACCGAGACCCCGCCCTACGGCCGCGGCAAGGTGGCGCGCTACTACGTCGCCGAGGCGCCCGAGGGCGAGCCGCGCCTGCCGGTCAGCCCCGAGCTCGGCCGCCCCGAGCACGACGAGTTCCGCTGGGTGACCTACGAGGAGGCGCGCGCCACGGTTACACTACCCGCGGCGGCGAAAGCCCCGACGCGAGCGCCAGCAACGGAGGCTTCGTTGCCGACGGCCAGGACC
>WGBS01000068.1 GCA_015494165.1 Gammaproteobacteria bacterium
GTTCACGCACACGGAAGTACGTGGCGATATTAGGAAAAATCAGAACGGCCGCAAAGCACTTCAGCGCTGATCAATCCGCGTAGCGGATTGATCAGAGGCACCTAGCCCAGCCGCTTGCGCCGCCGCCGGGCGCGGGCAAGACTGTGCGCCCATGGGCGAGGCAGCCGAGGCGGCGCGGCTCGCGCTCGAGCCCGCGGGCGAGGGCGCCGCGCGCACGCGCACGGCGGGGGCCTGGACCGTGCGCGGCATCGAGGCGCTCGCGCGCGCCCCGCTGCCGGCGGCACCCACGGGCGCCCGCGTCGTCCTCGACGGCAGTGCCGTCGCCGCCCTCGACACCGCCGGCGCCTGGCTGCTGTGGCGCATCGCCGGCCGCGAGGCCGAGCTCGAGGGCTGGCGTCCGGGCTTCGCCGCCCTGCTCGAGCTCGTGCGCCGCCACACCGGCCTCGGCCTGCCGCCCGAGGCGCGCAGGCCCGGGCCGCTCGCCGCGCTCGGCGCGCGCGTGGTGCGCCAGGCGCGCGAGGCCTGGTCGCTCGTCGCCTTCGTGGGCGCGGTGGCGCTCGACCTCGCGCGCGCGCTCGCGCGCCCCCGCCGTCTGCGCCCCGGCCTCGCGCTGCAGGAGGTGCAGGCTGCGGGCGTCAGCGCGCTGCCCATCGTCGGCCTGCTCGCCTTCCTCATGGGCATCGTCATCGCCTACCAGGGCGGCGTGCAGCTGCGCAGCTACGGCGCCAACATCTTCGTCGCCGACCTCGTGGGGCTCTCGGTGCTGCGCGAGATCGCCCCCCTCATCACCGCCATCCTGCTCGCGGGCCGCAGCGGATCCGCCTACACGGCGCAGATCGGCACCATGCGCGTGACCGAGGAGATCGACGCCCTGCGCACGCTGGGCCTCTCGCCGCTCGAGATCCTGGTGGCGCCGAAGCTCCTCGGGCTGGTGCTCGCCCTGCCGCTGCTCACGGTCTACGCCGACGCCCTCGGCGTCGCCGGCGGGATGCTGATGGCGCAGTGGGTGCTCGAGGTCAGCCCGCCGGCCTTCGTCGAGCGCCTGCACCAGGCCGTGGACCTCTCGGACTACCTGGTCGGCGTCGGCAAGGCCCCCGTGTTCGCCGCCCTCATCGCCCTCGTCGGCTGCCACCGCGGCTTCCTCGCCGGCGCGAGCGCCGACAGCGTCGGGCGCCAGACCACGCTCAGCGTGGTGCAGGCGATCTTCCTCATCATCGTCACCGACGCGGCATTCTCGGTGGTCTTCAGCTGGCTGGGGCTGTGACGGACGCGGGCGGCGAGACGGTCATCCGGCTGGAGGGCGTGGAGACGCGCTTCGGCCCCCAGCGCGTGCACGCCGGCATCGACCTCGAGGTGCGCCGCGGCGAGATCTTCGCCCTGGTCGGCGGCAGCGGCTCGGGCAAGACCACGCTGCTGCGGGTGATGCTGCTGCTGCACCGCCCGAGCGCCGGGCGCGTGGTGCTGCTCGGCCACGACGCGGCGCGCACCTCGGAGCACGAGCTCCTCGCGCTGCGCCGGCGCATGGGCGTGCTCTTCCAGCACGATGCGCTGTTCAGCGGCCTCAGCCTGCTCGAGAACGTGATGGTCCCGCTGCGCGAGCACACGCGCCTGCCCGAGGCGCTCGCGCGCGAGCTCGCGCTGCTCAGGCTTGCGCTCGTCGGCCTGGCCCCCGAAACTGGGCCGCGGCTGCCCGAGGCGCTGAGCGGCGGCATGCGCAAGCGCGGCGCGCTCGCGCGCGCGCTGGCGCTCGATCCGGAGCTGCTGTTCCTGGACGAGCCCACCGCCGGCCTCGACCCGGACGCCGCCGGCGCCTTCGACGAGCTGGTGCTGCGGCTGCGCGACGCCCTCGGGCTGACGGTGGTGCTGGTGACGCACGATCTGGACACGCTGATGCGCATCGCCGACCGCATCGCGCTGCTCGCCGACGGGCGTATCGCCGCCCTCGGCACGCGCGAGGAGGTGCTCGCGAGCGGGCACCCGGCGGCACGGCGCTTCTTCCACGGCCCGCGCGGGGTCGCCGCCAGGGAGCGGGCATGGAGCCGCGCCTGAGCTACGCCGCCGTCGGCGCCTTCGTGCTGCTGCTCGCGGGGGCGCTGATCGCCGGCGTGCTGTGGCTTTCGGCCGGCGGCCTGCGCCGCGACTACGCCGTCTACCACATCTACATGGCCGAGTCGGTCGCGGGGCTCAACGTGGACGCCCCGGTGAAGTACCGCGGCGTCGACGTCGGGCGCGTGCGCCGCATCGAGCTGGTCCCGGACGGCCCGGTGCGCGTGCGCATCGTCGCCGCGATCCGCCGCGACGTGCCCATCAAGGCCGACACCGTGGCCACGCTGCGCGTGCAGGGCCTGACGGGCATCGCCTACGTCGAGCTCGAGGGCGGCAGCCACGAGGCACCGCCCCTGCGCGCGCGGCCGGGTGAGCCCGTGCCCGTGATCCCGAGCCGCCCCTCCTTCCTCTCCCAGCTCGACACCCACCTCGACGAACTCATCGGCAACCTCAACCGCGCGGCGGCCGCGGTGGCGCGCCTGCTGGACGAGGAGACCCGCACCCGCCTCCAGGCGACGCTCGCCAACGCCGAGCGCCTCACCGCCTCGCTCGCGCGCAGCGTCGAGCGCCTCGACCGCACGCTGGCCGCGGCGGCGCGCGCCGCCGACGCCGCCGCCGAGACCGCGCGCCGCGCGGGACCGGCGCTGGAGGGCATCGAGCGCAGCGCCGCCGCCATCGAGCGCATGGCCGACTCGCTCGCGCGCACCGGCGAGCGCCTGGGCGAGGACTACGGGCGGCTCGCCGGCGAGCTCGGGGCGGCCGCCGACGAGACGCTGCCCGAGCTCGCGGCCCTCGTCGCCGACCTGCGCGAGGCCGCGGCGGGCCTGCGGCAGTTCAGCCGGCGGCTGGAGGAGGACCCGCGCATCCTGCTGTTCGGGGCGCCGCCCGGCACCCCGGGTCCCGGCGAGGAGGAGGAGCCGAAAAGGTGAGCACGCACGCCCGTCGTGGCCCGCACAGCCGGCCGGTACGCGCCGCGGCCCTGCTGCTGCCCGCGCTGCTCGCCGCCTGCGCCGCCCTGCCCGTGGAGCGCCCGGCGGGTGAGGGCCCGGCACGCTACCTGCTCGCGCCGGCGCAACCGCCGCCGGGAAGCGGCGCGCGGGCGGACGGGCCCGTGCTCGAGGTCATGCGCGTGCGCGCCGCGCCCGGCTTCGAGGGCGACGCCATGCGCTATGTGCGCCGCCCGCGCCGCCTCGAGGCCTACGCGCGGGGCCGCTGGGCGGACGCGCCGGCGCGCATGTTGCAGCCCGCGGTGGTGGATACGCTCGCCGCCGCGAGCCTCTTCCGCGCGGTGGTCGCGGGCCCCAGCCCCGCCCGCGCCGCCCTGCGGCTCGACCTCAGGCTGCTCGCGCTCTACCACGACCTCGCCGCCGAGCCCCCGGGCGTGCGCCTCGTGCTGCGCGCGGCGCTGGTCGAGCGCCGCAGCCGCCGGGTGCTCGCCACACGCCGCATCGAGGCTTCGGCCCCGGCGCCGGCCGACGGCGCCGGGGCGGCGGCCGACGGTGCCGCGCGCGCACTCGATGCCGCGCTCGCCGAGCTCGTGCGCTTTTGCCGCGAGGCGCTCGCGGCTCAGGCCGCCTCGGCCGGCGCCACGTGGCGCAGGGCCTCGAGGACCACGCCAGGGTCCGAGGGCCTGCGCGGGGCCGTCTCGGCCAGGTGACGGCGCCAGCGCGCCGCGCCCGGCTCGCCCTGGAACAGGCGCAGCAGCGGCTTGACGAGCCGCGGCAGGCGCGTGCCCGCGGCGAGCTCGGGGCGCACGTGGCGCTCGAGGTAGGCGTGCACCACCGCCGCGCGCGAGCGCGGCGCGGCCGCCTCGCCCCACAGCGCCGCGTCCACGCCCGCCAGCATCCACGGCTCGTCCCAGGCGGCGCGGCCCACCATGACGCCGTCGAGCCCGCGCTCGAGATGCGCGCGGCAGTCGGCGAGCGTGCGCAGGCCGCCGTTGAGGACGACGGTCAGGTGCGGGAAGTCGGCCTTGAGGCGGTGCACGACCTCGTGGCGCAGCGGCGGCACCGTGCGGTTCTCCTCCGGGCTCAGGCCCCGCAGCCAGGCCTTGCGCGCGTGCACCACGAAGACCCGGCAGCCGGCTGCGGCGACCGCCTCGACGAAGCGCGCCAGATACCCGTATCCGTCCAGCTCGTCGACGCCGATGCGCGTCTTGACGGTCACCGGCCTCCCCGCGGCGCGCTCGCGCATGGCCGCGACGCACTCGGCCACGAGCGCCGGCTCCTTCATGAGGCAGGCGCCGAAGCGGCCCGCGCGCACGCGCGGGCTCGGGCAGCCGACGTTGAGGTTGATCTCGTCGTAGCCCGCCTCCGCGGCGCGTGCCGCCGCCTCGGCGAGCAGGTCCGGGTCGGAGCCGCCGAGCTGGAGCGCCACCGGGTGCTCGGCGGGGTCGAAGGCGAGCAGGCGCTCCCCGGAGGGCCCCAGCACCGCGCGCGCGTGCACCATCTCGGTGTAGAGGCGCGCGCGGCGCGTGAGCAGCCGCGCCAGGAAGCGGAAGTGGCGGTCGGTGCGCTCCATCATGGGCGCGACGCAAAAGCGCCAGCCCGCTTCGCGCACGGGCGCCGCCGTCTCCGCTGACGTGGGACGCTTGCGCTCCATGGCGCAAAGTGTACGGTAGCCCGGCCATGGACACGCAGCCCAGGGCACGAAGTCCGGTGCCGCCGCTCGCGGTGGTCGCGGGCTGCGTCACGCGTGACCGGCTGTTCGTCGACGGCGAGCCGCTCGCACCGCGCATCGGGGGTGCGGTGTGGTACGCCGGCCGCGCGCTGCGCGCGCTCGGCTTCCACGTGCGCGCCGTCTACCGCCGCGCGTCGCGCGACGCCGACCTCGACGAGGCCCTCGCCGAGGCGGGCCTCTCGCCGCGACCCGAGCCCGCGCGGCGCACCGCGGTCTTCGAGCTCGACTACCGCGGCGCCGGTGGCACGCTCGCCGAGCTGAGGGCGCCCGCGCTGGCCGAGCCCGTGCCCGCCGAGGCCGTCGTCGCCGCCGCGGCCGGCGCCGCCCTGCTCCACCTGGGCCCGCTCCACCCGCAGGACCTGGATCCCGCCCTGTGGCGGCGCCTGCTGCGG
>WGBS01000069.1 GCA_015494165.1 Gammaproteobacteria bacterium
GGGCAGCGCGTGCCCCCGGCACGGAGGGCGGCGCCGTGAGCACGGGGGCGCGGAGCGCCCAGTTGCGGCGAATCGGCGCGAGCCCTCAGGAGGGGAGACAAGTGCTGGTGTCGCGATCGAACCTCCACGGGCAGCGCGTGCCCCCGGCACGGAGGGCGGCGCCGTGAGCACGGGGGCGGAGCGGAGCGAGCGACGCGAGCGCAGCGGAGGCCAGTTGCGGCGAATCGGCGCAAGCCCTCAGGAGGGGGCGCCGGTGCGGGTACGGCGCCAAACCCTCACGCGGTGGCCTGTGTCTGCGGCACGGAGGGCGGCGCCGTGAGCGCGGGGGCGCGGAGCGCCCAGTTGCGGCGAATCGGCGCGAGCCCTCAGGAGGGAAGGTCTGTGATGTCACCGGGGCTGGTCCTGGTAACGCGGCGTGTATCCGCGGCACGGAGGGCGGCGGCATGAGCGGGGCGGCCGCGGGTGCCGCTCCCGTGCCGGGGCGCGACGTGCCGGTGCCGGCGCGCGTCGTCGAGCGCGTGCAGGAGTCGCCCACCATCGTCACGCTGCGCCTCGAGCTCGAAGGGGCGGGCGCGCACGAGGCCTTCTCCTTCCGGCCGGGCCAGTTCAACATGCTGCTGGTGCCGGGCGTCGGCGAGGTGCCGATCTCGATCTCCTCGGACCCCGACCGCGACCGCCTGCTGGGGCATACGGTGCGCATGGTGGGGCGGGTGACGCGGGTGCTCGCGCGCCTGCCGGTGGGCGCGCGCCTCGGCGTGCGCGGCCCGTTCGGGCGCGGCTGGCCGCTGGAGGCCGCGCGCGGCGGCGACGTGGTCGTCCTCGCCGGCGGCCTCGGCTGCGCGCCCGTGGTCGGCGCCATCCGCTACGTGCTGCACCGGCGCGCCGACTACGGGCGCCTCGTCGTCATGCAGGGCGTCAAGCACGCCGAGGACCTCATCTGGCGCGCGCAGTACGAGGCGTGGGCGCGCGAGCCGGACGTGCAGGTGCTGCTCGCCGCCGACGTCGCCGGCGGCGACTGGCCCTGGAACGTGGGGCCCGTGACCGAGCTGCTCGAGGCGGCGCGCTTCGAGCACGGGCGCTGCACCGTGCTCATGTGCGGTCCGGAGCCGATGATGGTGGCGGCCGCGCGCAGGCTCGAGGGGATGGGCGTGCCGCCGCAGGCCATCCATCTCAGCATGGAGCGCAACATGCAGTGCGCCGTCGGCCGCTGCGGCCACTGCCAGCTCGGGCCCTGGTTCGTGTGCCGCGACGGGCCCGTGTTCCGCTACGACACCGTCCGCCCGCTGCTGGGCGTGCGAGGGTTCTGAGGCGTGAGAGCGAAAGAAAGGCGCAACATGCCCGCGCGTGGGTCAGGCCGCCGCGGCGTAGGCGCGCAGGCGCACGTCGACGTGGATCTCCCGGTACGGGCAGCGCACGCCACCGGTAGCCGTCCGCTCGACCAGGCCGAGCTCCGCGAGGGCACGCACGTCGTCGTGCACGCGGCGCACGTCCCGCCCCAGGCGGCGGGCGAGCTCGCGCACCGGCAGCTCGCCTGCGCCGAGCAGTGCTTGCAGCAGCGCCCAGCGCCGCGGGGTGAGGTGCACGAAGAAGGCCTCCGGGCTTTCGAAGTTCAAGGTGTCGTGGCCTGGCCGGCCCCGCTGCGCGCGACGCCCGGCTGCGCGGAGCCGTCTCCTCCAGTCGGGATCGACCGTCACCTTGAGCGTGCGGAGCGCCATCGCTCGATCTCCCGGATGAAGTCCTCGAGAAGCTGCTCGATGCCGCGGAACCGGTATGGCCGTTCGGTCCCGCCGATATGGAAGTGGTCGCCCTTCCCGCGCTCGTTGTCGAACCCGATCACGCGGCGGCCGCCGACGACGAAGGCCAGCCGGTACTTGTACCGATGCCGGCATGGCGGCACCGGCGCCGGCAGACGCCAGATCACGAGCTCCGTGATCCAGCCCTCCGGCGAGACGTCCTTGTGCCTCGTCACGAGGACGGCCTTCCTGGCCTTCATGTTGACATATATGACAACATGGCGCCGACCGGGTCAAGTGTGGATGGGCATGAGGTGACCTCGCGGAGCGCGCAAGGTCGTGCTACGGGCGACGGGCGCGGAAAGCGGCTGCGGGTCGCGGTGCACAAGTTCGGCTCCTGCGACGGCTGCCAGCTCGCCTTCCTCAACGCGGGCGAGGCGCTGCTCGCGCTCGCCGGGCGCGTCGACATCGTGCACTTCGCCGAGGCCGGCCCCTACGCGCCCGAGGCGCGCGTCGACGTCGCCTTCGTCGAGGGCAGCATCGGCACCCCGGAGGAGGTCGAGCGCATCCGCCAGGTGCGCGAGCACGCGCGGGTCCTGGTGGCGATCGGCGCCTGCGCCACCTCCGGCGGCGTGCAGGCCCTGCGCAACCTGGCGCAGGCATCCGACTGGGTGGCGCGCACCTACCCCGATCCCGGGGCGGTGCACGTGCTCGCCGAGTCGCGGCCGGTGTCGGCCTACGTGGCGGTGGATCTGGAGCTCGCGGGCTGCCCCGTGACCACGCGCGCCCTGATGGAGGCGGTCGCCTCCTTCCTGCGCGGTGCGCCGCCGCCGGCGGCGCGCGAGAAGCTGTGCCTGGAGTGCAAGCGCGCCGGCCACCCCTGCGTGCTCGTCACGCGCGGCGCGCCCTGCATGGGGCCGGTGACCGCGGCGGGCTGCGGCGCGCTGTGCCCCGGGCTCGGGCGCGCCTGCTACGGCTGCTTCGGCCCTGCCGAGCTCAGCGAGCCCGACGCCCTGGCGGCACGGCTCGCGGCGCTGGGGCTCGATCCGGCGGCGGTGCGCCGGCGCCTGCTCTCGATCCACGCCGGCGCGCCCGCCTTCGCGCGGGCCGCCGTGCGCCTCGGGAACGGCCACCGGGGAGGGGACGATGGCTGACGAGCGCGAGCTGCGCATCGAGGTGCCGGCGCTCACGCGCGTCGAGGGGGAGGGCGCCCTCGAGATCGAGGTCGCGGCAGGGCGCATCCGCGCGCTGCGGCTGCGCATCTACGAGCCGCCGCGCCTCTTCGAGCGCCTCCTGGAGGGACGCTCCTTCGAGGAGGTGCCGGACCTGGTGGCGCGCATCTGCGGCATCTGCCCGGTCGCCTACCAGATGAGCGCCGTGCACGCCTTCGAGGCCCTGTTCGGCTGCGCGCCCGGGCCCTGGGTGCGGCGCATGCGGCGCGCGCTCTACTGCGGCGAGTGGATCGAGAGCCACAGCCTCCACATCCACCTCCTCGCCGCGCCCGACCTCTACGGCTGCGAAAGCGTCGTCGAGCTCGCGCGCCGCGAGCCGGAGGCGGTGCGCCGCGGGCTCGCCCTGCAAGGGCTCGGAAACGACCTCATCGCGCTCTTCGGCGGCCGCTCGGTGCATCCGGTCGGCGTGCGTGCCGGCGGCTTCCACGCCGCGCCGCGCCGCGAGGCCGTCGCCGCTCTGCAGGCGCGCTGCGAGGACGCCGTGCCCGAGGCCGAGGCCCTGGTGGCCTGGGCCGCGGGGCTCGAGCGGCCGCGCAGCCCGCAGGCGCTGCGCTGCCTGGCGCTCTCGCATCCGGACGAGTATCCGATGAACGAGGGCGAGCTCGCCTGCACCGACGGCACGCGCTTTGCCTTCGCCGACTTCGAGCGGCACGTGGAGGAGCGCCAGGTGCCGTATTCGACCGCGCTGCACGCCCTCCTCGGCGGCGAGCCTTATCTCACGGGACCGATCGCGCGCCTCAACCTCAACCACGACCGCCTGCACCCCGTCGCGCGCGCCGCGCTCGCGCGCAGCGGACTCGCCCTGCCGGTCTCGGATCTCAACGACGCCATGGTGGTGCGCGCCGTGGAGGTGCTCCACGCGGTGGCCGAGGCGGCGGAGCTCCTGCGTGGCTACGAGCCGCCGGAGCGGCCCTTCGCCGAGGCGCGCCCGCGCGCGGGGACGACGGCCTGGGCGACGGAGGCGCCGCGCGGGGTGCTCTGGCACCGCTACGAGGTGGACGGCGAGGGCATCGTGCGCGGCGCGCGCATCGTCCCGCCCACGAGCCAGAACCAGGCCCACATCGAGGCCACGCTGCGGGCGACGCTGGAGGCGGGGGGCCTGGAGCGCGCGCCCGAGGTGCTGCGCGCCGAGGCCGAACGCACGGTCCGCCACTACGACCCGTGCATCTCCTGCGCCACGCACTTCCTGGATCTCAGGATCCGGGAGGCGGGCGCCGAGGGCTCGCCGTCAGGTTGAGGGTTCCTCCGCGGCGTCCGCGACCCGCCAGCCGGCCTCGGCCTCCGGGATCTCGAAGTGCACGCGCTCGCCCGTGGCGGGGTCGCGGAAGGCGAGGCCCGCGGCGACGAGGCGCATGCCCTCGGTGTTCTTGTTGCCGCGTCCGTAGCGCGGGTCGCCCATGACCGGAAAGCCCAGCATGTCCAGGTGGCGGCGGATCTGGTGCAGGCGCCCCGTGGCGATGCGCACGCGCACCGCGCTCACGTCGCGCGCGGCGTCGTAGGACAGCACCTCGTACTCGGTGAGCGCGGCCTGGCCGTCGAGCGGGAGCTCCACGCGGCCGGTCCGGCCGTGGGCGGCGGCGAGGTCGCCCCGCACCTCGGCGAGGTAGACCTTCTCCACCTGCATGGCCTGGAACTGGCGCGAGAGGTTGGCGGCGGCCGCACGCGTGTGGGCGAAGACCATGAGCCCCTGCGCCTCGCGGTCCAGGCGGTGGACCAGGTAGGTCCTGCGTCGGGGCGCGACCGCCTTTTCCACCTGGCGGAGGATGGCGACGTGGTCGCCGTAGCTGGTGCCCTCCGAGAGCAGGCCGGCAGGCTTGAACCACACGCTGTAGGTCTCGCGGTCGGCGATGCAGCGCGCCTGCGGGGGCTCCAGGTCGAGGATGCGCGGGTCGTAGTAGAGCTCGACCCGGTCACCGGGGGCGAGCGGCGCCTTGGCGCGCCGCAGTCGCGTGCGTTTGCTGCCAGCGCGCGCACGGGTCACCCAGACGGCGCCCTTGCTCATGGCGTCCTTGACCGCGCGCTTGCTGAGGCCCGAGTAGAGCGCTAGGAAGTCGGCCGCGGTGCGCGGGTCCGTGGCGCTCACGCGCCGGGCCAGCGTGACGCGCCGCGGCGCGCGCTCGTCCAGCAGCGGGTGGGTGCCGTCCTTGTCGCGGGCCATCGGATGCCGTCTCCGGCGCGGTGGCAGGGGATGCGAAACCTTGCCAGATGCGCGCGGCGCTTTCAAGCGAGAAATGGCATCAACAAGATTCTGTAATGCGTGGTAGAGAAAGCAAAATGGAAAAGTGGCTGCGGCTGCGGGAAAGGGCCGCGCCGGGCCGGGGTGGCGCCGCGCGCCGTCTGCGGCCATGCTCTTGCGCGGGGGCGGGCGGCGAGCCCGCAGGGAAGGAAGCACGCAAGGAGGAAAGCCATGCGCGCCATCGCCATCGACGCCTTCGGAGGCCCCGAGCGCCTCCACGAGGCGGAGCTGCCGGACCCGGAGCCCGGGCCCGGTGAGGTCCGCATCCGCATCGCCTGCACCAGCGTCAACCCCGTGGACTGGAAGATCCGCGAGGGCTGGCTGAAGGACCTCTTTCCCCACCGCTTCCCGCTCGTGCCCGGGTGGGACGCGGCCGGCACCGTGGACCGCGTGGGCGAGGGGGTGGAGCGTCCCGCTCCGGGCGCGCGCGTCTTCGCCTACTGCCGCAAGCCCGAGGTGCAGTGGGGCACCTATGCCGAATACGTCGTGGTGCCCGCAGGCTACGTGGCCGAAATACCGCAGGGGCTCGGCTTCTCGGCCGCGGCGGCGGTCCCGCTGACGGCGCTCACGGCCTGGCAGGCGCTGTTCGATTTCGCCGACCTCGGGCCGGGGCAGCAGGTGCTGGTGCACGCGGGCGCGGGCGGCGTGGGCGGCATGGCCATCCAGCTCGCCCGCCACGCAGGGGCAACCGTCTACACGACGGCGCGCCGGGAGAACCACGACTACGTGCTGGGGCTCGGGGCCGAGCGCGCGATCGACTACACCGAGACCGACTTCCGCGAGGCCGTGCGCGAGCTCGCCCCGGAGGGCGTGGACGTGGTGCTCGACGCCGTGGGCGGCGAGACGCTCGCGCGCAGCTACGAGCTGGTGCGCCGCGGCGGCACGCTGGTCTCGATCGTGGAGGGGCCGGACGCGGGCCGCGCCGAACGGCTCGGGATCCGGGCGGGCTTCGTTTTCGTCCGGCCCGACGGGGCACAGCTCGCGCGCATCGCGCGCCTCCTCGAGGAGGGGGCGCTAAGCCCGCCGCAGATCGAGGTGCTGCCCTTCACACGCGCGGCCGAGGCGCAGGAGCGCAGCCGCGCCGGCCACGTGCGCGGCAAGCTGGTGCTGTGCTGGGAGGCCGGCTGAGCGGCGCACGCGTGCCTGGGATTTCGGGCCGCCTGGTGAACGGAAGCCGGACGCGGCGTCAGCGCAAGATCTCGATCGGGACGGGAAGGTCCAGCCGGGTCCAGCTCCGGTCCGTCGTGAACGCAGGAGATCCAAGCCGGATGGCAAGCGCCAGGCAGGCACGATCGGAAAGGCCGAGCTTGCGCGTCAGCGGACGCAGCTCGGCCATCCGCTCGGCGTCCTCACGGAGCAGCGGCTCGATTCGCAGGGCTCCCCCGAGAAGACCGGAATCCGCGAGGCCGGACACGAGGCGGGCCGGCTCGAGGCCCACGTCCGCCGTCTTGGACAGCACCTCCGCCCAGGTCGCCGCGCTGATGGCGGCGCCCGTCGGGAGGATGGTCTCGACGCGCTCCGCCCCGGGCTCGTCGTTGAGGTAGGCAAGCAAGGCGGAGGCGTCAAGAACCACCGTCACCGCGTGCCTCCGCCCGCCTTTCCTCGATGAGCTCGCGGGACAGGGAGCGACGGCCGGCGCTTGGTGCGAGCTTTCGGAGCAGGCCGCGTCCGCTGCGCGCGGCCTCCGTCGTGCTGAGCATGCGCACCGTCCCGTCACGCTCGATGTTGAGGACGAGCGTGCCCTTTCCGCGCAGCCCGAGGTGCTGGCGCAGCGGTGCGGGGAGCAATACACGCCCGCGCGGGTCGACGCGGGCGAGGAACACGGTGGTTTCGCCGCTCTCGGTCACTTTCCCTTCGCTTCCGTCACAGCGCGGCCCGGCCGCGCTTCTTCCGATCCTTGCCTGATTCTAGCCGACGCGGCTGGAGGGTGCTTTCAGCGCGTGTCTTCGTCGATCGCGCGGCGGCGCGCCTCGTCGGCCTCCATCATCCGGCGCTCGACGTCGCGGGCGCGGTCGAGCGCGCGGAGCTGGTCGTCGAAGACCGTCCCGCGCCGCTCCGCCGGCTGCGGCTCGGCCTCGACCTCGACCTCCTCGCTGCACGCGGCGAGCAGCGCGAGCGCGAGCAGCGCCCCGGCTGCGGCGAGCGGTTTCGCGTCCATCCTCACGGCTCCCCGTAGTCCGGCATCGCCTCGTCCTCGTCGTCGAGCGGCGGCTCCCAGCCGGCCGCCTTGGCGCGCGCGAAGGCCTCGCCGTGGATGCGGGCGTGGCGCTCGCGCAGCTCCGGCGGCAGCGCGCTCGGCACCAGCCCGTGGCGCTCCCATTCGCGCGCGACCTGCTCTGCCAGCCCGAGGAGGCGGTCGAGCGGCCAGCCCGCGCAGGTCTCGCCTTCGGGCAGCAGGCCGAAGACCCAGGCGTCGCGGATGACGCGCCCAAGCTCGGTGAGGCCCTCGCGCTCGTCGGCCTCGAGGCCCGGATAGAGGGGCGCGCGGCCGGCGCTCACAGCGCGGCCTCCTGCGGGCTTGCGCCGGTTCGCCGCGACTGGCCTCCGCTTCGCTCCGCCCCCGTGCTCACGGCGCCGCCCTCCGTGCCGAGGCCCGCGTGCCATCGCATGTGGGTTCCGCGCCGTGCCCGCCCGGGCGTCCCCTCCTGAGGGCTTGCGCCGATTCGCCGCACCTGGGCGCTCCGCGCCCCCGCGCTCACGGCGCCGCCCTCCGTGCCGCGGGCATGCGCTGCCGGTGGAGGTTCGATCGCGACAGCAGCACTTGCCTTCCCTCCTGAGGGCTTGCGCCGATTCGCCGCGGCTGGCCTCCGCTTCGCTCCGCCCCCGCGCTCACGGCGCCGCCCTCCGTGCCGCGGACATGCGCTGCCCATGGAGGTTCGATCGCGACAGCAGCACTTGCCTTCCCTCCTGAGGGCTTGCGCCGGTTCGCCGCGACTGGCCTGCGCTTCGCTTCGCCCCCGTGCTCACGGCGCTTCCATGAACCGCGCCACGACGGGCGCGAAACGGGCCTCGTCCACCAGGAAGGCGTCGTGGCCCTGGATGCTGGGCAGGGCCTCAAAGCGCACCTCACAGCCCGCCGCACGCAGCCCCTCGGCGAGCTCCTCCTGCTGGAAGAGCGGGAACAGGAAGTCGGTCTCGACGCCGACGACGAGCGCCCGGCGCGCGCGCACCTTGGCCAGGGCGCGCTCGACCGAGCCCCCGCCGTGCTCGGCGGCGTCGAAGACGTCCATCGAGCGCGAGAGATACAGGTAGCAGTTGGCGTCGAAGCGCTCGACGAACTTGCGCGCGTTGTGCTCGAGGTAGGACTCGATCTGGAACTCCGGGCCGAAGGGCTCGCGCGTGGCCTCCTGCGGCAGGCGCTCGCGGCCGAAGCGCACCAGCCACTCCTGGGCCGAGCGGTAGGACATGAGCCCCAGCTTGCGCGCGAGCCGCATGCCGACGCGCGGGCCCTGGCCCGGCGGGTAGTCGCCGCCGCGCCAGGCGGGATCGGAGCGGATGATCTCGCGCTGCAGCGAGCGGATGGCGATGGCGAAGGGCGTGGCGCGCGCTGCGGCCGAGATCGCCACGAGGCGCTCGACCTCGTCCGGGAACTCCATCGCGTAGGCCAGCGCCGCCATGCCACCGAGCGAGGCGCCGACGACGGTGTGCACGCGCTCGATGCCGAGCACGCGCAGGGCCTCGCGCGCGCTGCGGGCGATGTCCTCGATGCAAAGCTCGGGGAAGCGCAGCCGGTAGGGCTCGCCCGTGCGCGGGTCCGGGGAGGCGGGGCCGGTGGAGCCGAAGCAGCTCCCGAGCGAGTTGACGCACACCACGTGCCAGCGGCGCGTGTCGATGGGCCGTCCCGGCCCCACCATGTATTCCCACCAGCCGGGGGTGGGGTCCTCGGGCGAGGAGGCCGCGTGCGCGCTCGGCGACAGGCCCGTGAACAGCAGCACCACGTTGTCGCGCGCGGGCGCGAGCTCGCCCCAGCGCTCGCAGCCGATATGGACGAGGGGCAGGATCCCGCCGCGCCGCATGCGGAAGGGGCCGGGAAGGGTGACGAGGCGCGTCGCCGGCGGTACGGACGCCGGCGGGGCGTGGATGCGGACGGCGGTCGACATGCGCGTTCGGCTCCTCCGGCCAGGGGCGCAGACTCTAGCGCGGGCCGGCCCCGGGGGCCAAACCCGAGCGTTGCGCTCGGTTATTGTCGCAGACCCGCGCCCCGCCGTGAAGGCCGCACCCTCAGCCTTCGTCCCCGGGCGCGACACGCACCAGGGTCCGTCCCACGTGCGCCCCCGCGAGCAGGGCCTCGAACACCTCGGGCAGGCCGTCGAGCGCCACCGTGCCGGTGACGATCCGATCGAGGTGGCGCGGGCGCAGGGGGCCGGCGAGGCGCTCCCACACGTGCGCGCGCCAGGCCTCGGGGCAGTTCGCCGAGCTCACGCCCAGCAGGCTGATGCCCCGCAGGATGAAGGGCATGACCGTGGTGCGCAGCTCGCTGCCGCCGGCGAGGCCCACGGCGGCGATCGCCCCCCAGGGCCGCACGGTGCGCGTGAGCCAGGCGAGCAGCTCCCCGCCGACCGTGTCGAGGGCGCCGCCCCAGCGGGCGCGCTCGAGGGGCCGGCTGCCGGGGTCGACGGTCCGGCGGTCGAGGACCTCGGCCGCGCCCAGGGTACGGAGCAGCTCCGCGTGCTGCGTCTTGCCCGTGACGGCGACGACCTCGAAGCCCACGCGCGAGAGGATGTCGACGGCGAGCATGCCGACCCCGCCCGTGGCGCCGGTGACGATGAAGGGACCGTGGGCGGGCGTGAGCCCCACGGCCTCGAGGCGCTGCAGGGCGAGCGCCACGGTGAAGCCCGCGGTGCCGATGGCGGCGGCCTCGCGCAGCGTGAGCCCCTCGGGCAAGTGCACCACGCAGCCGGCGGGCGCGTTGAGGCGCTCGCCGTAGCCGCCGTCGAGGGTCTCGCTCAGGCCGCAGCCCGTCACGACGACGCGGTCGCCCGCGCGGAAGCGCGGATCCGTGGAGGCCGTGACGATCCCGGCCGCGTCGATGCCGCCGTTGAGGGGATAGCGGCGCAGGATCGGCGCGCGGCCGGTGCCGGCGAGGGCGTCCTTGTAGTTCACCGCCGACCACAGCACGCGCACCTGCACCTCGCCCGGCGTCAGCTCCGAGGCGGGCATGCGCACCAGGCGGCCGCGCGGGCCGTCCGGCGTCTGCTCGATGCGGAAGGCGCGTATCTCCACGGCGGCGATCGGGGCGCGCGGTGGCCGGGACGGGGCGCAATCTGGCAGACTTCGCGCCGGTTTTCCAGCAGGACAGGGCACATGCGCATCGGCGATCCGGCCATCGTCACGGCCTTCGCGCTCTACCTCGTGGCGATGCTCGCCATCGGCGCGTGGGCCTGGCGGCGCACGCGCGACCTCGCCGACTACCTGCTGGGTGGCCGGCGCCTGGGGCGCTGGGTGACGGCGCTCTCGGCCGAGGCCTCCGACATGAGCGGCTGGCTGCTGCTCGGCCTGCCGGGCTACGCCTACGCCGCGGGGCTCGAGGCGGGATGGATCGCCCTCGGCTTGCTCGCCGGCACCTGGCTCAACTGGCGGCTGCTCGCCGCGCGGCTGCGCGAGGCGACGGCGGCGCACGGGGCGCTGACGCTGCCCGAGTTCCTCGCCGCGCGCCTCGGGGGCGGGCGGGCCCTGCGCGTGGTGGCGGCGGTCTTCATCCTCTTTTTCTTCACGCTCTACACGGCCTCGGGGCTCGCGGCCGGCGGCAAGCTGTTCGAGAGCGTCTTCGGGCTGCCCTACGCGCAGGCCGTGCTCGCGGGCTGTCTCGTCATCATCGCCTATACCCTCGCCGGCGGCTTCCTCGCCGTCTCCTGGACCGACGTGGTGCAGGGGCTGCTGATGCTGGCGGCGCTCATCGCCGCTCCGCTCGTCGCCATCGCCGCGCAGGGCGGCTGGGAGGCGACGCTCGCGGCGGTGGCGGCGCGCGATCCCGCGCTGCTGGATCCGCTCTCACGCGGCGGCGAGCCGCTCGGTGCCGTGGCGCTGCTCTCGCTGCTCGCCTGGGGCCTCGGCTACTTCGGCCAGCCGCACATCCTCGCGCGCTTCATGGCCGTGCGCGACGCGGGCGAGCTCGCGCCCGCGCGGCGCATCGCCGTCGGCTGGGTGACGCTCACGCTGGGCGGCGCGGTGCTCGTCGGGCTGGCCGGCATCGGCTACCTGGACCCGCCGCTCGCCGGCGCCGACACCGAGAAGGTCTTCCTGCGCCTCGTGCAGGCGGTGTTCCACCCCTTCGTCGCCGGCATCCTGCTCGCCGCGGTGCTCGCCGCCATCATGAGCACGGCCGACTCCCAGCTCCTGGTCGCCGCCTCGGCGCTGACCGAGGACCTCTACCGCGGCCTCGTGCGCCCGCGGGCCGGGGAGCGCGAGCTGGTGTGGATGGGGCGCGCGACCGTGGCCGGCGTCGCCGGCGTCGCCACCGCCTTTGCCCTCGAC
>WGBS01000070.1 GCA_015494165.1 Gammaproteobacteria bacterium
TGGGTGGCGGGCGAGATCCTGCTGCGCCACCGGCGCGACCGCATCCCGCTCGGCGCCTTCGCCATCCTCTACCGCGGCAACCACCAGAGCCGCCCCTTCGAGGAGGCGCTGCGCGAGCTGGGCCTGCCCTACGTGCTCTCGGGCGGCACGAGCTTCTTCGAGCGCGCCGAGGTCAAGGACCTCATGGCCTACGTGCGGCTCGCCTGCAACGCCGGCGACGACGCCGCCTTCCTGCGGGTGGTGAACGTGCCCGCGCGCGGCATCGGGCCGGCGACGCTCGAGCGGCTCGCGGCCTACGCCACCGAGCACGGGCGCTCGCTCCTGGAGGCGGCCCTCGACCCCAACCTCGCGCACGCACTCGACCGCCGCGCGCTCGCGCGCCTGCGCGGCTTCGCGCAGTGGATCGTGGACCTCGGCGACCGCGGGCTGCGCGGCGACCCGGCCGCGGCGCTGCGCGAGATCGTCGAGCACACGGGCTACCGCGAGCACCTACGCGAGGGGGCGGAGGAGGCCGCGGCGGCGCGGCGCATCGAGAACGTCGAGCACCTGCTCGGCTGGGTGGAGCGCATGGCGCGCGAGGAGCCGGCGCTGACGCTCGCCGACGTCGCCGCGCGGCTCGCGCTCGCCGACCGCCTGGACCGGCGCGAGGATGAACGAGCGGACGCGGTGCGGCTCAGCACCCTGCACGCGGCCAAGGGGCTCGAGTTCGACCACGTCTACCTGGTGGGGATGGAGGAGGGGCTGCTGCCGCACCGAAGCGCCGTCGAGGCGGGCGACGTGACGGAGGAGCGCCGCCTCGCCTACGTCGGCATCACACGCGCGCGCCGCACGCTCACGCTGACGCACGCCGAGCGCCGCCACCGGCGCGGGCGGCCCGTGCCGTGCGAGCCGAGCCGCTTCCTCGCGGAGATCCCGGAGCACCTCCTCGCGCGCGAGGGCGCCCGTGACGACGGCGCCGCGCGCGAGCGCGGCCGCGCGCATCTCGCCCGCCTGCGCGACCTGCTCGCCTGAGTACGCGGCCTCAGCGGGGAAGGCGGACCAGGCGCACGCGGCCCGGCCGCACCGTCACGAAGGCGCCCTGGAGCCCTTCGCCGCGCCGGCGCAGCACGGCAAGTAGAGTGCGCCCCGCCTCCTCCCACGCGGCCGCCGGATAGCGCAGGAGGACGACTCCGGGCACACGCCCGCCGGCCGCGAACACGAGCTGCCCGAAGTCCTTGTCCGGCAGGTGGCGGTCGTTGATGTACTTGGCGGCGAACTCGGCGTCGGGCGCGCCGGGCATGCGCGAGGCGACCTCCGCGACGTCGTGGCCCGCCTCGCGCGCCAGTCGCACGATGCGGCGGTCGCAGCTCTCGTCGGCGAGGATGCGCACCGCGGCTCAGCGGGCGCCGTGGGCGGCGTCGACCGGCTCGTCCTCCTCGTGCGCGAGCACCTCGGCCGCGTAGCGGATCGCGGCGCGCACGGCCTCGGGCGTGAGCTGCGGATAGGCCTCCAGCAGGTCACGCTCGCTCGCCCCCTCCGCCAGCTTCCGCAGGATGAGCTCGACCGTGATGCGCGTGCCGCGCACCACCGGCTTGCCGAGCATCACGGCCGGATCCGTGACGATCAGGCCTTCCCGTTCCGCCATCGCTCCATCCCGCCCCGGTGCCGGAAGAAACTGTAGCACCCGGCGGACCCGCCCGCCTGCGCGACCTGCTCGCCTGAGGACGCGGCCTCAGCGGGACTTCGAGACCATGTAGGCGACGGCGTCGCGGATGGCGCGCTCGTCGAGGTCGGCGCGTCCGCCCTTGGGCGGCATGGCGCCCTTGCCCTGGATGGCGTGCCGCACGAGCGTGTCCATGCCCTGGGCGATGCGGTCCTTCCAGGCCGCCTTGTCGCCGACCTTGGGCGCGCCGGCCGCGCCCGTGCCGTGGCAGGCGAAGCACACGCTCTTGTAGACGCGCTCGCCCGCGGCGAGGTCGGCGCTCCCGCCGGCGGACGCCGCGGCCCCGGACGCGGCGGGGGCGGGCTTCGCCGCCGGGGCCACCTTCTTCGCCGCCCCGCCCGCCGCGAGGCCCGTCTCGCGCAGCATGTATTCGATGGCGGCGCGGATCTCGGCCTCGCCGAGGGCCATGTTGCCGCCCTTGGGCGGCATGGCGCCCTTGCCCTGCAAGGCGTGCCGCATGAGGGTGTCGATGCCCTGCGCGGCGCGCGGCTCCCAGGCCGCCTTGTCGCCGACCTTGGGCGCGCCGGCCGCGCCCGTGCCGTGGCAGGCGAAGCAGGTCGCCTGGTAGACCGCCTTGCCGTCGGCCGCCCCGGCCGCCGGTGCGGGGGCGGCCGCCGCGGGCGGGGCCTTCGCGCCCGCGGCGGGCGCGGCGGCGACCTCGACCCGGCCGACGGGGGCGAGCAGCTCGGCCTTGCGCTTCTCCAGCAGCGGGTCGTTCGCCGGCACCTCGCCCGGCTCCGCCAGGTGCTGGACGTAGCGGGCGAGGAAGATCAGGGCGATGGCCAGCACCACGAGGATGCCGAGCACCGTCACGAAGGTCGCCATGAAGGTCCTGTCCTGCTGCTCGCTCACCGTCGTCCCCCTCTGTGGATCTGCGGCCGCCCGGCCGCCGGGACGCGCCATTTTACGGGATGCGGTCAGGAATTCCGACGGCGGCCCGCGGCGCGGCGCCGCGCGCGCCGTGGACGCCTCCGGCGCGCGCGCCTATGCTATACGCCCCCGCGCCCGTAGCTCAGCTGGATAGAGCGTCGGCCTCCGGAGCCGAAGGTCAGAGGTTCGAATCCTCTCGGGCGCGCCAGCCCGATCCACCCGACGCCGTCGCGATCCCCGGACGCGAGGACGCCCCCCATGCCAGAGCTCGTCGTCGGCGGCCGCCGGATCGAGGTGGACAGCGAGGGCTTCCTCATCGATCGGGCGGACTGGGACGAGGCCGTGGCGGAGGCCATCGCCGCGCGCGAGGGCGTGCAGCTCACGGACGAGCACTGGGCCGTGATCCGCTTCGTGCGGCGCCATCTCGAGGAGCACGGGGTCGCGCCGCCCGTGCGGCACGCCATCCGCTTCGTCTCGGACGAGCTCGGCAAGGGCCGCGAGGGCCACAACCACCTGTTCCGCCTGTTCCCGCTCGGCTACATGCAGCAGGCCTGCAAGATCGCGGGGATGCGCCGCCCGCGCGCCTGGAGCACCGGCTGAGCCGGGACGGTCAGCCGCTGTTACGCCCGCGCAGGCGCGTGAGCGCCGCTGCACCCGCCGTGACAAGGACGAACAGGGCGAGGGAGAGCGCGCCCAGCAGGCCGCCCCAGGCGGCAACGGCATGGCGGCCTGCGAGGTCGCCGGCGACGCGCACGGCGACACCGACCTCGAGCAGCAGCAGATGGCCGTAGAGCACCGGTGTCCAGGGCACGGCGATGCCGGCGACCGCGGGCAGGATGAGCGGGGCATGGCCGAAGACCATGCCGAAGACGAAGCCCAGGAAGAGCGCGTGCAGGAAGGCGTCGCGCGCGGGGCCCGCCGTCCAGCCATGCGGCGCGAGGGCGAGCAGGCCCGCGGCCAGCAGCCACCCGTAGCCGCTAAGCAGCGCCAGTGCCAGGAAACGGGGCATGCCGGGGCGGGCGAGGTTGCGCCGCGCGACGTCGTGGCGCAGCAGCCACAGGCCGAGCCCCGCGAGGGCGAGCCCTGCGACGGGGCGACCGAGGGCCGGGACGGGGCCTGCGAGCGCCGCGCCCGCGAGCAGCAGCGCGGCCAGGGCGGCGAAGGCCCTGCGGGTGCCCGGCGGCGGGGCCAGCACCCGCGCGAGCTCGAGCCGCTCGGCGGCGACGGTGAGCACGAGGAAGGCGGCCCACCAGGGCACGGCGGCGGCTGGCGCGCCCGTGGCGAGCCAGGCCCCCTGCCCGAGCGCCCACGCCGCGGCCCCCGCGGCACCGACGGCACCGTGCAGGGCAGGCTGCAGGCGCCACAGCGCGAGCGCCGCGGCCAGGAGCGCCAGCGCGGCGAATAGCCCCAGCGTGGCGGCCACGGCCGGCTCGCCGGCGAGGAGCGCGAGCGCGCCGGCGGCCGCGGCGAGCGGCGCGCCGTAGGCCCAGCCCCGGCCAAGCCCCACGGCCCGCTCCAGGGAGATCACCGTCCCGAAGAAGCCCGCAGCCATGAGGGGCCCATGGAGCGCGGCCAGCGCCGCCGCCGCGTGCGGCACCTGCCAGCCGAGCCGGGCCAGCCCCGCCAGCGTGCCGGCGGCGAGCGCCGCAAACGCGAGCAGCAGCAGGGGGCGGCGCGCCCAGGGGCCGGGGCCGCGGCCGACGCCCGCCGGCTCAGCCATGGAAGGCGTCGGGCGAGGCCAGCCATGCCGCCTCCTCGGGCGTGGTCTCGCGCCCGAGGGCGGCGTTGCGGTGCGGGAAGCGGCCGAAGCGCCGGATGATCTCGCGGTGGTGGCGCGCCCAGCGCGCGGCGTCCTCCAGGCCCGCCCGCTCGTAGAGCGCCACCGCGCGGTCCTGGTCCGCGAGGTCCTCGCTGTGCATGAAGGGGAGGTAGAGGAAGCGCCGGCCGTCGTCGTCGAGGGCGCGGTCGTGGCCGCGCCCGATGGCGCGGCGCGCCACCTGGCGCGCGAGCGCCTCGGTGGACCACGCCTCGGGGCGGCCCCGGAACATGTGCAGCGGGAACTGGTCGAGGAGCAGGACCAGCGCGAGGGCCCCCTCCGGCGTGGCCTCCCAGGCGGCGAAGACCCCGCGCGCGGCCGCGCGCCAGGCGTCCTCGAAGCGGTTGCGGATCTCGAGGTCGAGGTCGCGGTCGGGGTTGCCGAACCAGTGGCGGCGCACCCGCTCCGAGAACCAGAACTCCAGCACCGTGGCGGGCTCCATGGTGCACCCTCTCCCGATCCCCTTGCGGAGTATAGGCGCGCGGGCGCCGACGCGCCCTGGACCTGGATCAACCCGCGCGCCACCATGTGCGCCCATGGAGACCGCGATGGATCCGGCGACGGCGGGCCTGCTCGCCGATGTGGTGGTCGTGGTCCACCTCGCCTTCGTGGCCTTCGCCGTTGGCGGCGGGCTGGCGGTGGCGCGCCGCCCGCGGCTCGCGTGGCTGCATCTGCCGGCGCTCGCCTGGGCGGCGGCGGTGATGGCCTTCGGCTGGACCTGCCCGCTGACGCCGCTCGAGAAGCGGCTGCGCACGCTCGCGGGCGAGACGCCCTACGAGGGGGGCTTCGTGCAGCGCTACCTCGAGCCCGTGCTCTACCCGCCGGGGCTCACCCGCGGCCACCAAGTGGCACTCGCCGCCGCGCTCGTGGCGCTCAACGGAGCGCTCTACGCGCGCGTCCTGCGTCGCCGGCGCCGCTGAGCCGGCCGCGGCCTCAGCCGGCGCGCACGCAGTCGCGCCCGGCGGCCTTGGCGGCGTAGAGGGCGGCGTCGGCGCGCTCGAAGACGCGCTCCGGCGTGTCGCCCTCGCCGAAGGCGGCCACGCCGCACGAGACGGTCACGCGCACGGGCTCGCCCTGGTAGTGGAAGCCGTAGCCGGCCACGGCCCGGCGGATCTCGTCGGCCACGGCGGCCGCGGCCTCGCGGTCGGCCCCGGGCAGCACCAGCACGAACTCCTCGCCGCCGTAGCGGGCGGCGAGGTCGGTCTCGCGCAGCCGGCCGCGCAGCAGCCGCCCGAGCGCGCGCAGCACCTTGTCGCCGGCGCGGTGGCCGTAGCGGTCGTTGATGGCCTTGAAGTGGTCGACGTCGACGACCACCAGCGACAACGGCGTGGCGAAGCGCTTCCACCGCGCATGCTCCTGGGCGATGCGCTCCTCGTAGGCGAGCCGGTTCGGAAGCCCCGTGAGGGGATCGGTGAGGGCCAGCTCGCGCTCCTCGCGCAGGCGCTCGCGCAGGCCCGCGGCCTCGCGCTCGAGGGCGTCGATGCGCCCGCGCAGGCGCTCGGCCTCCTCGCGCGCCTGGCGGTAGCGCGCCTCCTCGCGCTCGCGGAAGCGCGCGAGATGCTCGCGCACATGCTCGAGGCGCTCGCCCACCGCGCGGCGCAGCGCCGCGAGGTCGTGTGCCTCGCGCAGGCTGTCCTCGATGCCCTCGACGTGGCCGCGCACGGCCTCGTCCAGGGCGCGGCCGTCCTCGCGCGCGGCCTCGCGCGCCTCGTCCTGGGAGCGCACGAAGCCGTCGAGCTCCTGCAGGCGGTCGTCGAGCTGGGCGAGGAAGCCCTCGAGCTCGGCGCGCTCGCGCTCGAGCCGCCGGCCCGCCTCGCCGAGGACCTCCGCCACGCCCGCGAGCACCCGCGCCAGCGCGGGCGGGTCGGCCGCCTCCCGTGCCTCGGCCCGCAGGGACTCCACGCGGTCGGCGAGGGCCGCGTCCGCCGGCAGGGCCTCGACGAGGCGCTCCAGGCCGGCGCGCACGGCCTGCACCGGACCGTCTCCCTCCGGCACGCCGCCCGCGCGCCCGAAGAGGCGCGCGAGCAGGCCGCGCCGCGGCGGCTGCGCGCGCGGCCCGGGCGCAGGCTCTGCAGCGGGCAACGGCGCCTCGCCCGAAGCCGCGCCCGCCCGCTCGCCGCCGGCCGCCGGCTCGGCGAGCTCGCGCAGCAGCGCGGCGAGCGCCGCCGTCTCGCGCTCAAGCGCCTCGGGGTCGAGCTCGCCGCGCAGGCGCGCGCGTACCGACTCGAGCGCCTCGTCCAGCCGCGGGTCGATGCCGTGGGCGGCGAGCGCGAGCCGCGAGGCGAGCCGCACGAGCGCCTCGCGCAGCGCCTCCCAGCGGGCCTCGGCGGCCTCGTGGCGGGCGAGGAGGGCGTCGTAGCGCCGCCGCCAGTCCGCCGCCTCGTCCGCCACGGCAGGGCTCAGGCGGCCTCGGCGAGGGCCGCGGGCAGCTCGAGGGTGACGGCCAGGGGCCGGTGGTCGGAGTGGCGGTGGGGCAGCACCGCGGCCTCGCGCACGGCGAGCGCCCCGCCGACGAGGACGTGGTCGATGGCCCGCACCGGCGACCAGCTCGGGAAGGTGGGCTGCGCGGGCGCCGCGGGCCGCAGGCCGGTGGTGGCGAGGAAGCGCCCGAGCTCGGGGCTCGCCAGCGTGCAGTTGAAGTCGCCCATGACGACGGCGCAGGCCGCGCCGCCCACCCGCTCGGCGAGGTAGGCGAGCTGGCGCTGGCGCGCGCGGCGCCCGAGCGAGAGGTGCACCACCCACACGGCGAGCGCCCCGCCTCCGGGGCCGAAGCGCGCGCACAGGGCGCCGCGGCCGGCGCCCGGCAGCCGGTGCTCCTCCACCGCGGCGGGCCGCATCCGCGCCAGCAGGGCGTTGGCGTGGTGCGAGACCTGCCCCACGCGGCGCGTGGTCTGGAGCCGCCACCACGGCAGGCCGGCGCGGTGCGCCAGATAGCGCGCCTGGTCGAGGAAGGCCGAGCGCAGGCTCCCGCCGTCCACCTCCTGCAGGCCGACCAGGTCGTAGCGGCGCAGCAGCCGGGCGATGGCGTCGAGGTTGGCGAGCGTGCGCGGGTCCGGCAGCACGTGGCGCCAGCTGCCGGTCAGGTAGTCACGATAGCGGCCGGCGCCGATCCCGGCCTGGATGTTGTAGCTGAGGAGCCTGAGCGTCGTCGCCGCCATTCCGTCCGCGCGGTCCCGTCAGCGCGCCGCCTGCCGCGCGCTCTTTGCAAGGCGCTCGCGCTCGCGCGCCACCAGGTAGTCGACCACCTCCAGCATTTCCTTGAATCCGCCCGCGCTCGTGCCCGTCACCCGGTAGCGGCCGTTGACGACCATGGTGGGGACGCTGTGCACCCCCCAGGCCTCGGCCAGCGCGGCGGCACGGCGCACCTTGGTCTCGACCGCGAAGCTGTCGAAGGCGCGCAGGAAGGCCTCGCGGTCGACGCCGTGGGCGGCGTAGAAGTCGGCGAGCGCCTCGCGCGTGTTCAGCCGCCGGTGCTCCTTGTGGATGGCGTCGAACAGCGCCGCGTGGGTCCGCTCCGCCACCCCCAGCATCTCGGCGGCGTAGTAGGCGCGCGCGTGCACCCGCCAGTGGGGGTTGAGCGGGACCGCCACCCGCACGAAGCGCACGTCCCGCGGCTTGCGCGCGAGCCAGGCCTCGAGGAGCGGCTCGAAGCGGTAGCAGTGCGGGCAGCCGTACCAGAAGAGCTCGGCCACCTCGACGCCGCCGCCCTCGCCCGCCAGCGGCCCCGGCGGCTCGATGCGCTGGTACTCGAAGCCCTCGGCGTAGGTCTCGCCGCCGCCGGCATGGGCCGGCAGGGCGAGGAGCAGGCCGATCAGCAGCAGCGTGCGCACGTGCTCCTCCCAGAAGCTTCGGGACCGGGCGATCGAATTTAACAGCCCGCGCCCCGAGGCGCCAGGAACTGGCCCTCACGGCTTGCAGTCTACGGTGTGCGGTCTGCGGCGGAG
>WGBS01000071.1 GCA_015494165.1 Gammaproteobacteria bacterium
AGCCCGCCCCGCTGCCGCCACCCTGCTCGCCCTCCGCCTCGGCGCGCGTGCCGTCGTGGCGCCGCTCCTGCCACGCGTGACGCAGCTCCGCGAGCGCCACGAGCCGATCCTCGACGAGCCGGTTCAGGCTCCCCTCGGGGAAGCGGCCCTCGGCGTCGCGCTCGCCCGCCGGCAGCCCCGTGAGGAGCTCGAGCGCCTCGTCCACGGTGGCGACGGCGTAGACATGGAACTCGCCGGCCCGCACCGCCGCCACCACATCCTCGCGCAGCATCAGGTGGCGGACGTTCGCACGCGGCAGCACCACGCCCTGCCCCTTGAGCCCCCGCAGCCGGCAGGCGTCGAAGAAGCCCTCGACCTTCTGGTTGACGCCCCCAACCGCCTGCACCTGCCCGTGCTGGTTGACCGAGCCCGTGACGGCGAGATCCTGGCGCACGGGCACCTCCGCCAAGGCCGAAAGCAATGCGCACAGCTCGGCCACGGAGGCGCTGTCGCCCTCCACCAGGTCATAGCTCTGCTCGAAGACCACGCTCGCCGAGAGCGAGAGCGGGTGCTCGCGCGCATAGCGCGCGCTGAGGAAGCGCGACAGGATCAGCACGGCCTTGGAGTGGATCGGTCCGCCGAGCTCGACCTCGCGCTCGATGTCCACCACCTCGCCCTCGCCGAGGCGCACCGTGGCCGTGATGCGCGCCGGGCGCCCGAAGGCGAAGTCGCCGAGCTCGATCACCGACAGGCCGTTCACCTGGCCCACGCGCGCGCCCTCGGTGTCGATGAGGATGGTGCCCTCGCCGATCTCCTCCAGCACGCGCTCGCGCAGGCGGTCCATGCGGAACTCACGGCGGCGCACCGCCGCGCGCACGTCGGCGGCCTCGACCACGGCGCGGCCGGCGCGTGCGGCCAGCAGGTCCGCCTCGCACATGAGCTCGGCGAGCGGCCGTGTCTGCGCCGACAGCCGCCCGGCGTGCTCGGCCAGGCGCGCCGCCTCCTCGAGCAGCCGCGCCACCGCCTCGCGCGCAAAGGGGCGCAGCCCCTCGCGCCGCGCCACCGTCGCGAGCAGCCGCGCGTAGAGGCGCGTGTGCTCGCGATCGCGCGGCACAGCGTCGGAGAAGTCCGCCGGCACGCGGAAGAGCTCGCCGAACTCCGGATCGTAGAGCTGCAGCAGGTAGTAGAGCAGCCGGTCGCCCACGAGCACCACGCGGCAGCGCAGCGGGATCGGCTCCGGCTCGAGCGAGACCGTGCTGACCAGGGCGAGGGTCTGGCCCGGGGACTCGATGCGCAGCGCGCGGCCCTGCAGCGCGCGCTTGAGGCCCTCCCAGGCGAAGGGCTGCGCCAGCACCTTGTGCGCGTCCAGGACCAGATAGCCGCCGTTCGCCTGGTGCAGGGCGCCGGCGCGGATGAGCGTGAAGTCCGTGACGAGCGCCCCGTAGCGGGCCATGTACTCCACGCGCCCCAGCAGGTTCTGCCAGCTGGGGTGGTCGGCGTAGACGACGGGGGCGCCCCGCGCGCCGCGGCGGTCGACGATGAGATTGACCCCGTAGCGGTGCTCGAGCTCCTGCGAGGGGCCCGCGCCCTCCTCCGCCGGCGGGCGCACGAGGTGCGCGGCGTTGTCCACCATGTCGCGGCCCACCGCGTCGAGGTGCGCCGCCACCGCCGGCAGGTCCGCGTAGCGTTCGCGCACCTCCCCCACGAGGTGGCCGACGACCATGCGCGCGGTCTCGCGCTCGAGCTCGCGCAGGCGCCGGTGCATCTCGCGGTGCCACGCCGGCATCTGCCGCACCACCGACTGCATGCGCTCCTGCAGGCGCTCTACCTCCGCCTCGATGCGCTTGCGCTCGGCCTCCGGCAGGGCCTCGTACGCCTTCGGGTCCATGACCTCGCCGTCACGCATGGGCGCGAAGGCGAAGCCCTCGGGCGTGCGCATCAGCGCCAGCCCCTTCGCATGCGCCTCCTCGCGGATGGCCTCGAGCTCGTGCTCCGGCCGCTCGTGATAGCTGCGCTCGATCTCCTCGACGCGGCGGCGGTACTCCTCGCTCTCGAAGGCCGCCGAGAGCGCGGCCCGCACCTCCTCCACGAGCCGCTGCAGGTCCGTGCGCAGCGCGGCCCCCCGTCCCGGCGGCAGCTCCAGCGCCCGCGGCCGGTCGGGGTCGTCGAAGTTGCGTACGTAGCACCAGTCGGAGGGCACGGGCGCCTCGGCCGCCGCCCGCTCCAGGAAGGCGCGCACGAACTCGTGGCGGCCCGTGCCGGGGCGGCCCATGACGTAGAGGTTGAAGCCCGCATGCCGCACCGAGACGGCGAGGTCGAGCGCCTGTGCCACGCGCTCCTGGCCCACGAGGCCCTCGAGCGGCTCGAGTGCCTCCGTGGTCTCGAAGTCGAGCCATGCCGGATCGCAGGGCGCGCGGAGCGCCTCCGGCGCGAGGACGTAACGTGCGTGGGGTCCTTGCTCGTGCATGGTGTGCGAGCGCGCGCGGGCTCGGCCCCGCATCATACCGCGAACGCGGGCCGCGACCGCGCATGCGCGTCGCCCGGGCCGGCGCCGTTGGCCCACACGATGGACGACACGGGAACGCTCCCGCCGCTAAGGTCCCGTTCGCGCGGGAGCGGGGGAAGGAATTGGCGGAGGGGGTGGGATTCGAACCCACGGAGGGCGTGAGCCCTCAACGGTTTTCGAGACCGCCCCGTTCGACCGCTCCGGCACCCCTCCGGTGCTCACCTCTCGGTGGCTCACCTGAGCGGCCGGCGCGCCATCGAGGCGCACCGCCCGCTTCCTCAACGGTTTTGACTCGCGCCGTCCCTGGCGCTCGCCCTCCGGGCGCCGCGCCGGCCGCCGGCGCGGCGTCCAAATCGGCTCTCCTGCCGATTTGTCGAGACCGCCCCGTTCGACCGCTCCGGCACCCCTCCGGTGCTCGACGCTCGCTTGCCGGCCTCGAGCGGGCGCCACCTCGAGGCATGAAAATTGCTTCCGCCGAAGGCGAGCCGTCATTCTATACTAGGTGTGACCGCGCGAGAAACGCCTCCATATTTTTTCCCATGCGCCGCCTCGTCCTGATCGTCGCGGGGGTCGCCCTCGCGGCCTGCGACCCGCCGCCCGCCACCCACCTCGCGCAGGTGAAGGCGCGCGGCGAGCTCGTCGTGGCGACGCGCAACGCCGGCACCACCTACTACGAGGGCCCGGAGGGGCCCACCGGCTTCGAGTACGACCTCGCCCGGGCCTTCGCCGAGGAGCTCGGCGTGCGCCTGAAGATCGTGGTCCCCGGCAATCTCGAGCGCATGCTCGACATGGTCGCGCGCGGCGAGGTCGACATGGCCGCCGCGGGGCTGACGGTGACGGAGTCGCGTCGGAAGCGCGTGCGCTTCGGCCCGCCCTACCTCGAGGTCACGCAGCAGCTCGTCTACCGCCAGGGCACGCCGCGGCCGCGCACCCTCGCCGACCTGGTGGGTAGGCGCATCGAGGTGGTGGCGGGCAGCGCCCACGCCGAGCGCCTGCGCGAGCTCAGGCGCACCCGCTATCCGCGGCTGCGCTGGGTGGAGCGCCCGGACGCCGACAGCGGCGAGCTCCTGCAGCGCGTGTGGGAGGGCGAGATCGACTTCACCGTCGCCGACTCCAACGAGTTCGCCGTGGTCCGTCGCTACTATCCGGAGCTGCGGGTCGCCTTCGACATCACCGATCCGCAGCCCATCGCCTGGGCCTTCCCGCGCCGGCGCGACCCCAGCCTGCGCGACGCAGCGGCCCGCTTCTTCGAGCGCATCCGTGCGGACGGTACGCTGGCCCAGATCGAGGACCGCCATTTCGGTCACGTCAACGGCCTGGACTACGTCGGCACGCGCACCTACATGCGCCACGTGCGCACGCGCCTGCCGCGATGGCGCGCGCTCTACGAGGAGGCGGGCCGTGCGGTCGGTATCGACTGGCGCCTGCTCGCCGCCATCGGCTACCAGGAATCGCACTGGAACGCGCGTGCGCGCTCGCCCACCGGCGTGCGCGGGCTGATGATGCTCACGCGCGCCACCGCGCGCCAGCTCGGTATCCGCAACCGCATCGATCCGCGCGCGAGCGTGATGGGCGGGGCGCGCTACCTGCGCCAGCTCATCGACCGCATCCCTCCCGAGGTGCCCTACCCGGACCGCGTCTGGATGGCGCTCGCCGCCTACAACGTCGGCTTCGGCCACCTCGAGGACGCCCGCATGGTGGCGCGCATGCGCGGCGGCAACCCCAACCGCTGGATCGACGTGCGCGACGCGCTGCCCCTGCTCGCCCAGCGCAAGTGGTACCGCAAGACGCGCCACGGCTACGCGCGCGGCTGGGAGCCGGTGCGCTACGTGGAGAACATCCGCGCCTACTACGACCTGCTGGTGTGGCTCATGGAGCGCGAGCGCCTGCGGCTGCCGAAGTCGGTGGTGGAGACCGGATCGCTCTCGCCGCCGCAGGAAGGCGCCGAGGCGCCACCGGCCCGCGCGGCTGCGGGCTGAGGCCCCGCAATCGGGAGTGACGGGAGGCGGGAGTCGGGAGACGAGGGCTGGTGCGCGCTCCGCGCGCAGCCATTTGGTCGGAGCCGGAAGCCCCTCTCACAAGGCCGGGTTACAGGTTTCAGTTTTCGGTTTACAGTGGCCTGTACACCGTCACCCGTCTCCCGTCTCCCGTCTCCCGTGCACTCCCGCGAAGCGGGCACGGCGGCCTGTCGGCCGCGCGCCGCAGCCCGCACACCGTAACCCGGCAATCAGCGCCGTGCGGCGAAGAACTCGCGCAGCAGGGCCCCGCAGGCCTCGGCGAGCACGCCCCCCGTCACCTCCACCCGATGGTTCAGGAAGGGAAGCGTAAAGGCGTCGAGACAGCTTCCCGCCACACCCGTCTTCGGGTCCGGGGCGCCGTAGACGAGGCGCGCGACGCGCGCGTGCACCAACGCACCCGCGCACATGAGGCACGGCTCGAGCGTGACGTAGAGCGTCGCCCCCGGCAGGCGGTAGTTGCCTGCCGCGGCGGCGGCCGCGCGCAGGGCGACAATCTCGGCGTGGGCGGTGGGGTCCTTGCGGGAGATGGGCCGGTTCCAGCCCTCGCCGAGGAGCTCGCCCCCGCGCACCACCACCGCGCCCACCGGCACCTCGCCCGCGGCGGCGGCCCGCTGCGCGAGTGACAGGGCGCGCTCCATCCACTCGGCGTCGGTCACGGCGGCCGGCGGCGTGCCCCCCGCGCCCTACTCCCACTCGATGGTCGCGGGCGGCTTGCCCGAGATGTCGTAGGCGACGCGCGAGACGCCCGCGACCTCGTTGACGATGCGGCGCGAGACCAGGTCGAGGAAGTCGTAGGGGAGCCGGGCCCAGCGCGCGGTCATGAAGTCCGTGGTCTCCACCGCGCGCAGGGCGATGACGTAGTCGTAGCGGCGCGCATCGCCCATGACGCCCACCGAGCGCACCGGCAGGAATACGGCGAAGGCCTGGCTGACCTTGTCGTAGAGGTCGTGGCGGCGCAGCTCCTCGATGAAGATGTGGTCGGCCTGGCGCAGGATCTCCGCATACTCCTTGCGCACCTCGCCGAGGATGCGCACGCCCAGACCCGGCCCCGGGAAGGGATGGCGGTAGACCATGTCGTAGGGCAGGCCGAGCTCGACCCCGATGCGCCGCACCTCGTCCTTGAACAGCTCGCGCAGCGGCTCGAGCAGCTTGAGGCGCATGGCCGAGGGCAGGCCGCCGACGTTGTGGTGCGACTTGATGACCTTGGCCTTTCCGGTGCGCGCGCCGGCCGACTCGATCACGTCCGGGTAGATCGTGCCCTGGGCGAGCCAGCGCACCCTGGGCAGCCTCTCGGCCTCGGCCTCGAAGACCTCGATGAAGGTGTGGCCGATGATCTTGCGCTTGCGCTCGGGGTCGGTGACGCCGGCGAGCGCCGCGAGGAAGCGTTCCTCGGCGTCGACGCGGACCACGCGCACGCCCATGTGACGGGCGAAGGTGCGCATGACCTGGTCGGCCTCGCCGAGGCGCAGCAGCCCGTTGTCGACGAAGACGCAGGTGAGCTGGTCGCCGATCGCGCGGTGCAGCAGCGCCGCCGTCACCGAGGAGTCCACCCCGCCCGAGAGCGCCAGCAGCACCTCGTCATCGCCGACCTGCTCGCGGATGTGGCGGATGCTGTCCTCGATGATGCTGCCGGGCGTCCACAGCCCGCGGCAGCCGCAGATGTCGCGCACGAAGCGCCGCAGGATCCGCGCGCCCTGGCGTGTGTGGCTCACCTCGGGGTGGAACTGCAGCCCGTAGAAGCCGCGCGCATCGTCGGCCATGCCTGCGAGCGGGGCGTTGTCGGTCTCGGCGATGACCTTGAAGCCGGGCGGCAGGCGCGCGACGCGGTCGCCGTGGCTCATCCACACGTCGAGCAGGGCCCGCCCCTCCTCGTCGGTGTGGTCCTCGATGTCGGCGAGCAGGCGCGAGTGGCCGTGCACCCGCACCTGGGCGTAGCCGTACTCGCGCTCGCGCGCCGGCTCGACCTCGCCGCCGAGCTGCGCCGCCATGGTCTGCATGCCGTAGCAGATGCCGAGCACGGGCACGCCGAGCTCGAAGACCGCCTGCGGCGCGCGCGGGGTCTCCTGCTCGGTGACGGACTCGGGCCCGCCCGAGAGGATGACGCCGCGCGGGGCGAAGCGCCGGATGGCGGCCTCGTCCATGTCCCAGGGATGGATCTCGCAGTAGACGCCCGCCTCGCGCACCCGGCGCGCGATGAGCTGGGTGTACTGCGAGCCGAAGTCGAGGATGAGGATGCGCTCGGCGTGGATGTCCGCGCCGGCGGCCGCGCCGCGCTGCTCGCTCATGGACGCCCCGTGCCCCTCAGGTGTCGATGCGGTAGTTGGGCGCTTCCTTGGTGATGGTCACGTCGTGCACGTGGCTCTCGCGGATCCCGGCGAGCGTGACGCGCACGAAGCGCGGACGGGTGCGCATCTCGGCGATGTCGCGGCAGCCCACGTAGCCCATGCTGGCGCGCAGGCCGCCGACGAGCTGGTGCACGATGGGGATGAGGCTGCCCTTGTACGGCACGCGCCCCTCGATGCCCTCCGGCACCAGCTTCTCGACCTCCTCGGTGCCCTCCTGGAAGTAGCGGTCGCTCGAGCCCTGGCGCGCGGACATGGCCCCGAGCGAGCCCATGCCGCGGTAGGCCTTGTAGGAGCGTCCCTGGTAGAGCTCCACCTCGCCCGGGGCCTCCTCGGTGCCGGCGAAGAGGCTGCCGATCATCACGGACCAGGCGCCGGCGGCGATGGCCTTGGCGACGTCGCCCGAGAAGCGGATGCCGCCGTCGGCGATGAGCGGCACGTCCGTGCCGGCGAGCGCCTCGGCGACCTCGGCGATGGCCGTCACCTGCGGCACGCCGACGCCCGCCACCACGCGCGTGGTGCAGATCGAGCCCGGCCCGATGCCGACCTTGACTGCGTCGGCGCCGGCCTCGACCAGCGCCTTCGCCGCCTCGCCGGTGGCGATGTTGCCGCCCACCACCTGGACGTCCGGGTAGTGCTCCTTGACCCAGCGCAC
>WGBS01000072.1 GCA_015494165.1 Gammaproteobacteria bacterium
GGCTGGCGGTCGGGCTCGTGGTGGACGCGGTGCGCGAGGTGCTGCGGGTGCCGGAGACCGCGCGCGAGGCGGTGCCGGCCCTGCTCGCGCGCGGCGGTGGGCTGGGAGAGATCGGCCAGATCTGCCGCCTCGAGGACGGCCGGCGCCTGGTCGCGGTGCTCGAAGCCGAGCGCCTCGCCGCGCTCGAGGCGCTCGGGGAGGTGGCGGAGGCGAACGCGGAGGATGCGGACATGGATCCCGAGAGCATGCATGCGGAGACCGAGGCCGATGTCGAGGACGAGGTCCAGCTCGTCGTCTTCCGGCTCGACGGCGAGGAGTACGGGCTGCCCGTGGAGGTCGTGCAGGAGATCACGCGCGTGCCCGAGCGCCTGAGCCGGGTGCCGCGCACCCCGGAGTGGATCGAGGGGCTGGTCAACCTGCGCGGCAGCGTGCTGCCCGTGCTCGACATGCGCGCGCGCTTCGGGCTGCCGCGCGCGGCGCGCAGCGAGCGCCAGCGCATCCTGGTGCTCGACCTCGGCGGCGCACGCACCGGTTTCGTGACCGACAGCGTGACGGAGGTGCTCTCGGTGCCGCGCGCCCTCGTGGAGGCCGCCCCGCGGCTGTCGGAGGAGCAGGCGCGGCTGATGGGCCGCGTGGTCAACCTCGCCGAGGGCGGCCGCATGATCGTGGTCCTCGATCCCGACGCGCTGGTGAACGAGGACGAGCGCGCTGCGCTCGCCGAGAGCGCGCGCAGCGCGGCCTGAAGCCTTCGCGCGGGCGGGCGCGGCCGCCCGCGGGGCAGGGAGCGGAAGGAAAGAAGGAGAAGCGGGGATGACGGTCAAGGTCCTGGTGGTGGACGACTCGGCCCTGATGCGCAAGGTCCTGCGCGAGATCCTCACGGCCGAGCCCGGCTTCGAGGTCGAGACCGCGCGCGACGGCGAGGACGCGCTCGAGCGCATCCGCGAGCTCGACCCGGACGTCGTGACGCTCGACATCAACATGCCGCGCATGGACGGCCTGACCTGCCTCGCGCACATCATGTCCGAGTCGCCGCGGCCGGTGGTCATGGTCTCCTCGCTCACCGAGCAGGGCGCGCTCGCCACCTTCGAGGCGCTGGAGCTGGGCGCGGTGGACTACGTGGCCAAGCCCGGCGGCACGGTCTCGCTCAACCTGCGCGAGGTCGCCGACGAGATCCGGGCCAAGGTGCGCGCGGCGGCGGGCGCGCGCACCCGCCGCCGCGCGGGCGGCGCCGCGGCGCAGGCCGCGCCCGCACGGCCCGCGCGCCGCGAAGGGGCACGGCCTGCTGTCCGGCGCCCGCCTGGCCGCGGGGGCGAGACGGGGCTGGTGCTCGTCGGCGTCTCCACCGGCGGGCCTGGCACGCTCGAGGTCATCCTGACGGCACTGCCCGAGGACTTTCCCTGGCCGGTGCTGGTCGCCCAGCACATGCCGGCGCGCTTCACGCGCGTCTTCGCCGAGCGGCTCGACCGGCGCTGCGCGCTCGCCGTGCGTGAGGTGCAGCGCGCCATGCCGCTCGAGCCGGGCCAGATCGCGATCGCCCAGGGCGACGCCGACGTGCTGGTCCAGCGGCGCCTCGGACGGGTGACCGCGGTGACCGCCGACCCGGACGAGTCGCTGCTGTGGCACCCCAGCGTCGAGCGCATGGTGCGCAGCGCGCTCGAGGCCTGCCCGCCCGAGCGCCTGGTGGGCGTGCAGCTCACGGGCATGGGCCACGACGGGGCCGAGGCGATGGCCGAGCTCCACCGCCGCGGCGGCCGCACCATCGCCGAGTCCGAGGAGAGCGCGGTGGTCTTCGGCATGCCGCGCGAGCTGATCGAGCGCGGCGGCGCGGACGTGGTCCTGCCGCGCGAGCGCATCGCCGCGCGGCTGTGCGAGTGGCTGATGGGCGCGCCGGAGGCGGCGCAGGCGACGGGAGGCTGAGCGATGGGCCTGGTGAGGAGGCAGGAGAGCGGTCAGGGGGCGCCGGAGCGCGAGCGGCGGCGGCACGGGCGCGCGCCCGAGGATCTGGTGCGCCAGCTCACCGACCCGGACCCGGCGGCGCGGCGCTGGGCCGCGCGCGACCTCGCCGCCCATCCCGGGGCGGCGGACGCGCTGGCCGACGCGCTGGAAGGCGAGCGCGACCCCGCCGTGCGGCAGGCGCTGCTGGACGCGCTCGCGGCGATCGGCGGCGAGGCCGTGGCCGAGCGGCTCATCCCGCTGCTGCGCTCGGAGGACGCGGGCCTGCGCAACGGCGTCATCGAGGTGCTGCAGGGGATGCCGGAGGCGGTCGCCCCGCGCATGGCGCGCCTCCTCGAGGACGAGGACCCGGACGTGCGCATCTTCGCCGTGGACATCTGCCGCAGCCTCCCGCACCCGGACACGCCCCGCTGGCTCGCCGCGCTGCTCGGCCGCGAGCGACACGTGAACGTGGTGGGCACCGCCCTCGACGTGCTGGCCGAGATCGGCGGGCCCGAGGAGCTGCCCGCGATCCGCGCCGTGGCCGAGCGCTTCGCCGACGAGCCCTTCGTCGCCTTCTCGGCGAAGGTCGCCATCCGCCGCATCGAGGAAGGCCGGGCATGAGCGCAGGCGCGACGGAGACGCGGGCATGCGCGCAGCCGGCGATCAGCGACGCCGACTTCGAGCGCTTCCGGGACTTCTTCTACCGGAAGACCGGCATCTACTTCGAGGACAGCAAGCGCTACTTCGTGGACAAGCGCCTGCTCGAGCGCATGCGCGCCACCGGCCACGACAGCTTCCGCAGCTACTTCACCTTCATGCGCTTCCAGGCATCGGGCGAGGAGCTGCAGCGGCTCATCGACCTGATGACCGTCAACGAGACCTACTTCTTCCGCGAGGACTACCAGTTCCGCTGCCTGGTGGGGCCGGTGCTGGACGAGGTGCTCGAGCGCAAGCGCCCGGGCGACCCCGTGCGCATCTGGTCCATCCCGTGCTCGACGGGCGAGGAGCCCTACTCCATCGCCATCTGGCTGCTCGAGCACTGGCCGCCCATCGAGCGGGTGGACGTGGAGATCCTCGCCTCGGACATCGACACCCAGGCGCTCGCGCGCGCGCGCGAGGGCGTCTACGGCAGGCGCTCGGTGCAGCGCCTGCCGAAGGCGCTGCTCACCAAGTACTTCGAGCCGCTGCCCGACGGGCGCTGGCGCATCGTGCGCGAGCTGCGCGAGGCGGTGGACTTCCGGCGCGTGAACCTCTCCGACCCGGCCGACACGCGCCCCTACCGCCGCATCGACGTCATCTTCTGCCGCAACCTGCTCATCTATTTCGACGACGCCTCGCGCCGCCAGGCCGCCGAGGTGTTCTACGACGCCCTCAACCCGGGCGGCTTCGTCTTCCTCGGGCACTCGGAGTCCATGAGCCGCATCTCCTCGCTCTTCCGGGTGCGCCGCTTCGAGGAGGCGGTCGCCTACCAGAAGCCGGTGTGATGCCATGGCAAGGATCATGATCGTGGACGACGCGGTGGTACATGCGCACCGTCACCGCGAGCTGGTCGAGGCCCTCGGCCACCAGGTGGTGGAGGCCGAGAACGGCATCGAGGCGCTGGAGAAGGCGCTCGGCGCCGACTGGGACCTGTTCCTGGTGGACATCAACATGCCGAAGATGGACGGCTACCGCCTGGTGCGCGAGATGCGCGCCGGCGAGGAGCTGCGCGCGGTGCCGGTGGTGATGGTCAGCACCGAGGCGAAGCCCGGCGACCGCGAGCAGGCCTGGGCCGCCGGTGCCAACCACTACCTGGTCAAGCCGGTGCGGCCCGAGACGCTGCAGGCGGTGGTGCGGGCCATCGCGGGGGAGGCGGGGGCATGAACGCGCTGCTCGAGCAGTTCATCGCGGAGTCGCGCGAGCTGCTGGAGGCGGCGAGCGGCCGCTTCCTGGAGCTCGAGCGCAGCCCGGACGACCCGGAGCTGGTCAACGAGCTCTTCCGGGCCATGCACACCATCAAGGGCAACTCGGGCCTGTTCGACGTGCCGGCGTTGACGCGCACCGTGCACGCCGCCGAGGACGTGCTGGTGGCCGTGCGCGAGGACGCGCTGCGGCTGGGCCCGGAGCACGTGGACCTGCTGCTGGACGCCATGGACCAGGTCTCGGCCTGGCTCGACGAGCTCGAGCGCGACGGCCGCCTGGGCGAGGGCGCCGACGCGGCGGGCGAGGCGCTCGCAGGCCGGCTGCGCGCCATCCTCGGCGGGGGAGAGGCCGCCGCGCCCGCGCCGCCGGGGGAGGATGCGCCCGCGGAGGCCGGGGCCGCGGAAGGCCCGGGCGCGGCGCTGCCGCCGGACTGGACCGTGGCGCTGCCGGGCGAGGCGCGCGCGGCGGCGCTCGAGGCGGCCGGCGGCACCGCCGTCGCGGTCGAGTACACGCCGGACGAGAACTGCTTCTTCGCGGGCGACGACCCCCTCCAGACCGCGCGCAGCGCGCCGGGCCTGGTCTGGCTCGGCGTCGAGCCGCGCGAGCCCTGGCCCGAGGACCCGGAGGCCTTCGACCCCTACCGCTGCGTGCTGCGCTTCCGGCTGCTGTGCGCGGCGGAGCCCGGGGCCGTGCGCGAGCACTTCCAGTACGCGGGCGAGGAGGCCGCGGTGCATGCCTTCGACCCCGTCTGGCTCGCCGTCCCCGGGGGCGAGCCGCAGGGCGGCGAGCTGTGGGCCGAGGTCGCCGAAGACCTGCGCCGCGCGCTCGCAGCGGGCGACGCCGATGCGCTGCGGGCGCGGGCCGAGGCGGCCCTGGAGGCGCAGGGCGGCGAGGGCTGGGAGCCCGACTGCCTGCGCTGGATCGCCCGGCTCGCGGGGCGCGAGGGCGAGGCGGCGCGCGCGCGCCTGGCGCTGCTCGTCGAGGCCCTCGCCCGCGGCGAGCTGCCGGGCGAGGCGGAGGAGAGCCCCGCGGCCGCGCCGGCGGAGGGGGCCTCCGCGGGAGGCCCGGCGGCGGAGGGCTCCGACGGCAGGGAAGGGGCCGCCGGCGACGACGAGGGGCCCGCGCTCGACGCGACCGCGCGCGAGCTGCTCGCCTCCCAGCGCGACATGCTGCGCACGCCCTGCGCGGCCGAGGTGTGGGACGGGCGCCTGGCCTCGGCGCGCGCGGTCTGCCTGCGCGTGGCGGGCGAGCGGCCGGCGCTGGCCGAGGCCTTCGACCGCGCGCGCGCCGAGCGCGACGCCCAGCCCGCCATCGAGGCCATCGAGGCCCTGCTCGCGGGCGAGGGTGCGGAGGAGGCGCCGGCGGCCGAGGCGGTGGCGGAGGCCGCGGCCGCCGGCGCGGAGGCGGCCGCGGGCGGCGCGCCGGCGCCCGCCGCGCCGCAGCCGCCGCCCGCGCCGAGCGCGGCACCGGCGCCCGCGGGCGGCGCGCCCGCCACGCCTCCGGCGCCCGGGCGCGGCGGCGACGGGGGCGGCGGGGCCGAGCGCCCGCGTATCCGCACGCTGAAGGTGGACCTCGAGCGCATCGACGCCCTCATGGAC
>WGBS01000073.1 GCA_015494165.1 Gammaproteobacteria bacterium
CGGCGGGCCGCGGCAAGGCGGGCGAAGGCAGGCATGAGCGAGGAGATCCTCATCAACGTCACCCCACGCGAGACCCGCGTCGCGGTGGTCGAGAACGGCGTGCTGCAGGAGGTCTTCATCGAGCGCGCCAGCCGCCGCGGGCTGGTGGGCAACATCTACCAGGGGCGGGTGCGGCGCGTGCTGCCGGGCATGCAGGCGGCCTTCGTCGACATCGGCCTCGAGCGCACCGCCTTCCTGCACGCGAGCGACATCCGCGCGGTGCCGGCCGAGGCCGAGGAGGCCGCGCGCGAGGGCAATGGCGAGCGCCGTCCGGAGGCCATCACCGAGCTCGTCCAGGAGGGCCAGGAGCTGCTGGTGCAGGTCATCAAGGACCCGCTGGGGAGCAAGGGCGCGCGGCTGACCACCCACATCACCATCCCCTCGCGCTACCTGGTGCTGATGCCGGCCGCGGGGAACGTCGGCATCTCGACCAAGATCGAGGACGAGGCCGAGCGCCAGCGCCTGCGCGAGACCGTGACGCGCCTCGCGGCCGAGGAGGGCACGGCGGGCTATATCGTGCGCACGGCCGCCGAGGGCGTGGGCGAGGAGGCCCTGCGCGCCGACATGCGCTACCTGCAGCGGCTGTGGGCCTCGCTGCGCGAGCGCGCCGCGCGCACGCCGGCGGGGGGCATCGTCTACGAGGAACTGCCGCTCGCGCTGCGCGCCCTGCGCGACCTGGTCGGGGCCGGCGTCGAGAAGGTGCGCATCGACTCGCGCGAGACCTACCAGCGCGCGGTCGAGTTCGCCGAGGCCTTCATCCCGGAGGCGGCGGGGCTCATCGAGCACTACCCGGGCGAGCGCCCCATCTTCGACCTCTACGGTGTGGAGGACGAGATCCAGCGGGCGCTGGAGCGCAAGGTGCCGCTGAAGTCCGGCGGGTACCTGATCATCGACCAGACAGAGGCCATGACCACCATCGACGTCAACACCGGCGCCTACGTCGGCCACCGCACGCTCGAGGAGACGATCTTCAAGACCAACCTCGAGGCGGCGCAGGCCATCGCCCGGCAGCTCAGGCTGCGCAACCTCGGCGGCATCATCATCATCGACTTCATCGACATGCAGGACGAGGAGCACAAGCGCCAGGTCCTGCGCGCCCTCGAGCGCAGCCTGGAGAAGGACCACGCCAAGAGCCACGTGAGCGAGGTCTCCAGCCTCGGGCTGGTGCAGATGACGCGCAAGCGCACGCGCGAGAGCCTCGAGCACGTGCTGTGCGAGCCGTGCCCGACCTGCGGCGGGCGCGGCTCGGTGAAGACCGCCGAGACCGTCTGCTACGAGATCTTCCGCGAGATCATCCGCGAGGCGCGCCAGTTCGATGCGCGCAGCTTCCTGGTGCTGGCCTCGCAGGAGGTGGTCGACCGCCTGCTCGACGAGGAGTCGGCGAGCGTGGCCGAGCTCGAGGCCTTCATCGGCCGCCCCATCAAGCTTCAGGTGGAGGCGCTCTACACGCAGGAGCAGTTCGACGTGGTCCTGATGTAGGGCCGGGCGGCGCGGCATGAGCGAGCAGCGGAGCGGCGCCCACGGCCACGGTGCGGGGCGCCACGACCATCACCACCACCGGCCGGGCCCTCTGGCGCGCCTGCTGCGCGGCTGCTGGTACGCGGTCGCGGCCGTCGTCATCTCGGCGGCGGTGGCGATGAGCGTGGCGCGGCTGCTCCTGCCGCTCGCCGAGCGCTACCGCCCCGAGCTCGAGGCCTGGGCGAGCCGCGGCGTCGGCATGCCGGTGCGCATCGGGCGCGTGGAGGGCGGCTGGCGGGGCCTGCACCCGCAGCTCGCCTTGGAGGAGGTGCGCGTGCTCGATCCCGAGCGCGGCAACCCATGGCTGGAGGTGCGCCGCGTGCGGGTGGCGCTCGACCTGTGGCGCAGCCTCACGGCGGGGCAGGCGGTGGCCGCGCGCGTGGAGGCCGAGGGGACGGCGCTCGCTGTGGCGCGCGGCGCGGACGGCCGCGTGCGCGTGCTGGGGCTGCGCGCGCGCGAGCGGCGGGGCCCCGCGGGCGCCGTGCTCGGGCGCATCCTGGCGGCGGCCCGCGGCGGCATCGTCCTCGACGAGGTGCGGCTCGTCTACCACCAGGAGGGGCTGGCGCCCGTGCTGCTCGACCACGCGCGGCTGCGCCTCGTCGTGCGCGGCGGGGCCGTCGAGCTCGCGGCCGCCGCCGAGCTGCCGCAGGCGCTCGGCCGCCGCCTGCGGCTCGCGGCGCGCCTGCCCCTCGAGCGGGCCGCCGCGGGTAGCCCCGACGGCCTCTACCACCTCGCGGTCGAGGGCCTGCGCCTCGGGCACCCCCTGGTGCGCGGCGCGCTCCCGGGCGAGGTGCGCCTCACGGGCCTCGCCCAGGCCACCCTGTGGGCCCGCATGGAGGGCGGGCGGCTCGCGCGGCTCGCGGGCCGCGGCGAGCTCGCCGGCTTCGAGCTCGCCCTCGGGGATCGGCCGCCGCTCGCCGCCACCCGCGCGTGGGGGCGCTTCGACTGGCGGCGTCTCGCCGACGGCTGGCGGCTCGCGGTCGCCGACTTCCAGCGGCTGGCGGGCGCCGGCGGTGCGGTGGCCCCGCCGGCGGAGATGGCGGTGGAGGTGCGCCGCGGGGCCGACGGCGCCGTCGCGCGGGTGCGTGCCGCGGCCCGCACGCTGCGCGCCGAGGACGCCGCGGCGGTCGCGGCCGCGGTGCTGCCGGCCGAGGCGCGCGAGCGGCTCGCGCGCGCGGCGCCGCGCGCGCGAGCCGCTCGCGCGCCTCGGCCGGCAGCACCGCGGCCGCGACCGC
>WGBS01000074.1 GCA_015494165.1 Gammaproteobacteria bacterium
ATGGCCGAGCGCCCCACCCCCTTGATGGCGCCGAGGCCATAGAGGATGGTGCGCTCGTCGCGCACGGTGAAGGCGTAGTCCGAGGCGTTGACGTCGGGCGGCAGGACCTCGAGACCGAGGGCGCGGCACTCGTCGATGAGGCCCACCACCTTGTCCGTATGGTCCATGTCCGCGGACAGCACCGCGGCCATGAACTCCGCCGGATAGTGCGCCTTGAGCCAGGCGGTCTGGTAGGCGACCAGGGCGTAGGCCGCGCTGTGCGACTTGTTGAAGCCGTAGCCCGCGAACTTCTCCATGAGGTCGAAGATGTAGCTCGCAAGCCCCTCCTCCACGCCGCGCTCGACCGCCCCGCGCACGAAGGTCTCGCGCTGGCGCGCCATCTCCTCCGGCTTCTTCTTGCCCATGGCGCGGCGCAGCAGGTCGGCGCCGCCGAGCGTGTAGCCGGCGAGCACCTGCGCGATCTGCATCACCTGCTCCTGGTACAGGATCACGCCGTAGGTCGGGCGCAGGATGGGCTCGAGGGCCGGATGCGGGTACTCCACGCGCGCCTGGCCGTGCTTGCGGGCGATGAAGTCGTCCACCATGCCCGACTGCAGGGGCCCCGGCCGGAACAGCGCCACCAGGGCGACGATGTCCTCGAAGCTGTCGGGCTGGAGCCTGCGGATCAGGTCCTTCATGCCCGAGGACTCGAGCTGGAAGACGGCCGTCGTGGCGCAGCGGCGCAGCAGGGCGAAGGTCGCCGGGTCGTCGAGAGGGATGGCGCGGATGTCCACCGGCGGCTCGCCCCGCGCGCCGCGCCGGGCGTTGACCATGGCGAGCGCGCGGTCGATGACGGTGAGGGTCTTGAGCCCCAGGAAGTCGAACTTGACCAGGCCGATGGCCTCGACGTCGTCCTTGTCGAACTGGGTGACGACCCCGCTGCCGTCCTCCTCGCAGTAGAGCGGCGTGAACTCCGTGAGCGGGGCCGGGGCGATGACCACGCCGCCGGCGTGCTTGCCCGGATTGCGCGCGATGCCCTCCAGGCGGCGCGAGAGGTCGAGGATGGCGCGCACCGCCTCGTCCTCCTCGTACAGGCGCCGCAGCTCCGGCTCCTCCTCGAGGGCACGCTCCAGCGTCATGCCGATCTCGCCCGGGATGAGCTTGGCGATGCGGTCGACGAAGCCGTAGGGATGGCCGAGCACGCGGCCGACGTCGCGCACCACGGCGCGCGCCGCCATGGAGCCGTAGGTGATGATCTGGCACACGCGCTCGCGCCCGTAGCGCTCGGCCACGTACTCGATGACGCGGTCGCGCCCCTCCATGCAGAAGTCGACGTCGAAGTCCGGCATGGAGACGCGCTCGGGATTGAGGAAGCGCTCGAACAGCAGCTCGTACTGGATGGGATCGAGGTCGGTGATGCCGAGGGCATAGGCGACCAGCGAGCCCGCGCCGGAGCCGCGCCCGGGCCCCACCGGCACGCCGTGCTCGCGCGCCCAGCGGATGAAGTCGGCCACGATCAGGAAATAGCCCGGGAAGCCCATGCGCTCGATGACCTCGAGCTCCGTGGCGAGGCGCTCCTCGTAGGGCCGGCGGCGCTCGGCGTCGCGCGCCCCCTCGTCGCCGAAGCGCTCCGCGAGCCGGCGCTCGAGCCCGGCGGCCGCCTCCTTGCGCAGGTGGCTGGCGACGGTCTCGCCCTCGGGGACCGGAAAGGCCGGAAGAAAGGTCTTGCCGAAGCGCAGCTCGAGGTTGCAGCGGCGCGCGATCTCGACGCTGTTCTCGAGCGCCTCGGGCACGTCCGCGAAGCGCTCCGCCATCTCCTCCGGCGTGCGCAGGTACTGCTCCGGGCTGTACTCGCGCGGACGCCGCGGGTCGTCCAGCGTGCGGCCCTGGTGGATGCACACGCGCGCCTCGTGCGCCTCGTAGTCGTCGGGCCGCAGGAAGCGCACGTCGTTCGTGGCGACGACCCCGACGCCCGCGTGCGCGGCCAGGTGCAGCGCGGCCTCCTCGTAGACGGCCTCGCCCTCGCGTCCGGTGCGCACGAGCTCGACGTAGAAGCGGTCCGGGAAGCCGCGGGCCCAGCGCTCCAGGCGCGCGCGTGCCTCGTCCTCGCGGCCCGCGAGCAGGGCGCGGCCCAGGTCGCTCTCGCGGCCGGCGAGCAGGATGAGCCCCGCACCCGCCTCCACCAGCCAGGGGCGCTCCACCGTGGGGCGCCCGCGTCCCTGGCCTTCCAGATAGCTGCGCGAGACGAGCTCGGTGAGGTTGCGGTAGCCGGTGCGGTCCATGCACAGCGCCACCAGCCGGAAGGGCGGCGCCTCCTCGCCGTCGGCCACCCACAGGTCCACGCCAGCCACCGGCTTCACGCCCTCGCGCTCGGCGGCGCGGTAGAACTTGACCAGCGCGAAGAGGTTGGACTGGTCCGTGACCGCGCAGGCCCCCATGCCGTGCTCGCGCACCGTGCGCACGAGCTCCGGCACCCGCACGATGCCGTCGACCAGCGAGTATTCCGTGTGGAGGTGCAGATGGACGAAGCCGCTCACGCCGGCGCCTCCAGCAGCGCGCGCACCGGCGCGAAGCTGCGCCGGTGCGCCGGGCACGGCCCGAGGCGGCGCAGGGCCTCCAGGTGCGCCGGCGTCGCGTAGCCCTTGTGCACGGCGAAGCCGTAGCCCGGGAAACGGCGGTCGAGCGCGACCATCTCGGCGTCGCGCACGGTCTTGGCGAGGATGGAGGCCGCCGCGATCGCCGGCTCGCGCGCATCGCCTCCCACCACGGTCTCGCCCGGACAGGGTAGCGGCGGCCAGCGGTCGCCATCCACCAGCGCGTAGTCCGGCGGCGGCCGCAGCGCCGCCACCGCGCGCGCCATGGCGAGCAGCGTCGCCTGGAGCACGTTGTGGCGGTCGATCTCCTCCACGCCGGCCCGCCCCACGCCCCAGGCCAGCGCGCGCGCGCGGATCTCCGCCGCGAGACGCGCGCGCGTGTCGGGCGCGAGCCGCTTGGAGTCGGCCAGGCCCTCGATCGGGCGCGCCGGGTCGAGGATCACCGCTGCCGCGACCACGGGCCCGGCCAGGGGGCCGCGGCCCGCCTCGTCCACGCCGGCCACCCGGCCGCAGGCGAAGTCGAGGGCACCCTGCCCGCTCACGCCCGCGTCCTCCGCGCGACCTCGAGCACGGCCTCGGCCGCGCGGCGGTCGGCGTCGCGGCGCAGGCGGCGGTGGATGGCGCCGAAGGCCGCCTCGAGGCGCCGGCGGCGCTCCGGGGCCTCGAGCCAGCCCAGCACCTCGGCACTGAGGCGCTCGGGCGTGACGGCGTCCTGGATCAGCTCCGGCACCAGATCGGCCCCCGCCAGCAGGTTGGGCAAGGCGTAGCGCTCGATGCGGACGAGCCGCCGCGCGACGGCGTAGGTCAGCGGCGACAGCCGATAGGCTACCACCATGGGGCACTTCAGCAAGAGCGCCTCCAGCGTCGCCGTGCCGCTCGCCACGAGCGCGACGTCGGCCGCCGCCAGCGCCTCGTGCGCGCGCCCGCGCACCGTGAGCACGGGCGCGCGCGGGGCCTGGCGCGCGAGCGCCTTGCGCCACGCGGCTTCGGCCGCGGCGCCCGCCATGGGGGCGACGAAGCGCAGCGCAGGCCGCCGCGCCGCGAGCCGGGCGACGGCGGCGGCGAAGGGCGGGCCGAGGCGCGTGACCTCGCCGCGGCGGCTCCCCGGCAGCACCGCCACCACCGGGCCCCGGGCCGGAAGGCCGAGGGCGGCGCGCGCCGCGGCCCGGTCGGGCGCCTCGGGCAGGAGATCGGCCAGCGGGTGGCCGACGAAGGTAGCCGCCACGCCATGCCGGCGGTAGAAATCTTCCTCGAAGTCGAAGAGCGTGAGGACGCGCTCGGCCGCGCGGGCGACGGTGCGCACGCGGCCTTCGCGCCAGGCCCATACCGAGGGGCCCACGGTGCAC
>WGBS01000075.1 GCA_015494165.1 Gammaproteobacteria bacterium
GCGTGTGATCGAGACCGCCTGCCACGCGCGCGACGCCCTCGGCGCCGACCTCGTCGTCTTTCCAGAGCTCGCCCTCACGGGCTACCCGCCCGAAGACCTGCTGCTGCGCCCCGGGCTCTACCGTCGTGTGGACGACGCCCTCGAGCGCATCCGCGCCGGGACCCGCGGCGTCGCCCTCGTCCTGGGCTACCCGCACCGCCAGGGCGCCGAGCGCTACAACGCGGCCGCCCTGGTGCGCGATGGCCGGGTGGAGGCGGTCTACCGCAAGCACCACCTGCCGAACTACGCCGTCTTCGACGAGAAGCGCTACTTCCTGCCGGGCGAGTCGCCGTGCGTGGTCGAGGTCGGCGGCGTGCGCGTCGGGATCACCATCTGCGAGGACGTTTGGCTGCCGGGCCCGGCGGAGCGCACGGCAGCCGCCGGCGCCGAGCTCCTGGTCAACATCAACGCCTCGCCCTTCCACGTCGGCAAGCAGCCGGAGCGCGAGGCCGTGGTGCGCGCGCGCCTGCGCGAGGCGCGCATCCCGGCAGTCTACCTGAACCTCGTCGGGGGGCAGGACGAGCTTGTCTTCGACGGCCACTCCTTCGTCATGGACGCGGACGGGCACGTGGTGCAGCGCCTGCCCTTCTGCGAGGAGGGGGTGTGGACGGCGGACTTCGAGGTCGACGGCGGGCGCGTGCGGCCGGTGCCGGGCGCGCTCGCCGCGACCCCCGCCGACGACGAGGCCGTCTACCGCACCATCGTCCTCGGCGTGCGCGACTACGTGGAGAAAAACGGCTTCCCTGGCGCCGTGCTGGGCCTGTCGGGCGGGATCGACTCCTCGCTCACGCTCGCCATCGCCGTCGACGCCCTGGGCGCCGACCGCGTCGAGGCCGTGATGATGCCCTCGCGCTACACCGCCGCCATCAGCCTCGAGGACGCCGAGAAGGAGGCGCGCGCCCTCGGTGTCGACTACCACGTCATCCCCATCGAGCCGCCCTTCCAGGCCTTTCTGGACACCCTGGCCGAGGAGTTCGCAGGCCTCCCGCGCGACGTGACCGAGGAGAACATCCAGGCGCGCTGCCGCGGTGTCATCCTCATGGCGATCTCGAACAAGAAGGGGCGCATCCTGCTCTCGACGGGCAACAAGAGTGAGATGGCGGTCGGCTACGCTACGCTCTACGGCGACATGGCGGGCGGCTTCGCGCCCATCAAGGACGTGTTCAAGACGCGCGTCTACGAGCTCGCCCGGCTGCGCAACCGCCGCGCGCCCGTCATCCCCGAGCGCGTCCTCGAGCGCCCGCCCTCGGCCGAGCTCGCTCCGGACCAGAAGGACACCGACGCCCTGCCGCCCTACGAGGTGCTCGACCCGATCCTGCAGCGCTTCGTCGAGGAGGACCAGCCGGTGGACGAGATCGTCGCCGCGGGTTTCGACCGCGAGACCGTGCTGCGCGTGGCGCGCATGGTCGACCGCGCCGAGTACAAGCGCCGCCAGGCCCCACCCGGGGTGCGCATCACGCGGCGGGCCTTCGGCAAGGACCGGCGCTATCCCATCACCTCCGGCTACGGCCGCGGGGGGTGGGAGTGACGAGCCAGCAGCCAGGCATCAGACGTCAGGCATCAGGCATCAGTGGAGAGAGACGGGGAATGACGGGTGAGGGTGACAGGTGACGGCCTGCGGCCGGAGACGGGAAACGGGTTACGGGAGACGGTGAAAACGGCCGCGCGCGGAGCGCGCGCCAACCCTCGCCTCCCGCCTCTTTCCTCCCGCCTCTGCCGCCGCAGGCGGTCGCGGCAGGATGCCGCTTGTATAGTGCACGGGAGACGGGTTGCGGGAGACGGGAAAGACCGCTCGGCTGCGCCCGAAGGGCGCACCGACCCTCGTCTCCCGATCCTCGTCTCCCGCCTCTCCACCGCAGGCTGCATGCTGCAGACCGCAGACCGCAGACCGCAAACCGCAGCCAGCGGCTTCTGCTAAACTGCCGGGCGCGACGCGGTGCCTCTCTCGCAGAACCGAAGGGAGCAGCAGATGAAGAAGATCGAGGCCATCATCAAGCCCTTCAAGCTCGACGACGTGCGCGAGGCCCTCTCGGAGATCGGGATCACAGGCATGACGGCGATCGAGGTCAAGGGCTTCGGGCGCCAGAAGGGGCACACCGAGCTCTACCGCGGCGCCGAGTACGTGGTGGACTTCCTGCCCAAGGTCAAGATCGAGGTGGTGGTGCCGGCCGACAAGGCCGACCGCTGTGTGGAGGCCATCGTCGAGGCCGCGCGCACCGGCAAGATCGGCGACGGCAAGATCTTCGTCACCGACGTCGAGCGCGTGGTGCGCATCCGCACGGGCGAGGAGAACGAGGCCGCGATCTGAGGGCGGCCCGCGGCGGGATCAGTCGTCGGCCTCGCCGAGGAAGCGGACGACCTCGGCCAGCGGCCGCCGCGGGCTTTCGGCCGGGAGCTCGGCGGGATAGCCGACGCAGATCAGGGCCACCGGCACCAGCCCCGGGCGCGCGCCGATGACGCCGCGCACCGCCTCCTCGTCGAAGTCCCCCACCCAGGTCGAGGCCATGCCCGCCGCCACCGCCGCGAGCTGGGCGTAGGCGGCGGCGATGGTCGCATCCTGCAGCGCGTAGAGCCGCCGGCCGCGCTCGCCGAAGCGCTCGGCCGAGCGCTCGGGGTCGGCGCAGAAGACCAGCACCACCGGCGCCTCGGCCACGAAGGCCTGGTCGGCGGCGGCGCGCCGCAGGGCCTCGCGGTCGGCAGCCGCGCTGACCACCGTCACGTGATAGCTCTGCAGGTCGCCCGCCGAGGGCGCGGCGCAGGCCATCTCGAGGATGGCGTGCAGCTTCTCGCGCTCGACCGGCATGTCGGGCTGGTAGTGGCGCACCGAGTGGCGGTGGCGGACGGTCTCGAAGAAGTCCCACATGCTCGGGCCCTCCAGGCGGGGCGCGCTCAGCCGCGGCGGCCGCGCGCCAGCAGCGGATGGTCCGGGAAGTTGAGGCGCAGCACGCGCTCGGCGTCGGCGGCGAGCCGCGGCAGGTCCAGCGCGCGGTAGGCGCGCACCAGGATGGCGAGCGCGTCGGCCATGGCCGGCGCGCCGTCGTAGCGCTCGACGACCTGGCGGGCGCGGTTGACGGCCGCCACGTAGGCGCGGCGCTCCATGTAGAACTCGGCCACCACGACCTCGTGCTCGGCCATGACGTTGCGCAGGTAGACCATGCGCTGGCGCGCGTCGGGCGCGTAGCGGCTGTCGGGGAAGCGGCGCACCAGCTCGCCGAAGTCGCGGTAGGCCTGGCGGAGCGCGGTCTGGTCCAGGCGCGCCGGGTCCTTGGGGAAGATGCGGTCGAGGAAGCCGCGCCCGCGGTTGAAGTTGATCAGACCCTTCAGGTACCAGGCGTAGTCCACGTGCGGGTGGCGCGGGTAGAGCTTGATGAAGCGGTCGGCGGCGGCGAGCGCCGACTCCGGCTCGTCGTACTTGTAGTAGGCGTAGGCGACCTCGAGCTGGGCCTGCTGCGCGTAGCGCCCGAAGGGATAGCGCGCCTCGAGGGTCTCCAGGTACTTGATGGCGGTCTCCCAGTCGCCCTCCGACATGGCGGCGCGCGCGGCCGAGTAGAGGCGGCTCGCCGACCAGCCGGCGGTCTCGTCCTTGGGCTTGGGGAGCCAGCCGCAGCCGGCGGCGAGGGTGGCGACGAGCAGCAGGGCGGCGAGGCGGGCCAAGACGGGCTCCTTTCTCCTGAACCGGGTTCGCGGCGCGCCCGGCCTGCGCGCCGCGCTAGAGTATACCGGCAATGGCGGAAGCGGACGCGACACGCATGCGGCGGGCGGCGACGGTGCCGGCCGAGCTCGCCGGCCTGCGTACCGACCAGGCGCTCGCGCGGCTGTTCCCGGACCTGTCTCGCACGCGCCTGCGCGGCTGGCTCGAGGCCGGGCATGTGCACCTCGACGGGCGCGTGCCGCGCCCGCGCGACCCCGTGCGCGGCGGCGAGGAGGTGCGCCTCGACGTTCCGCTGCCCCAGGCCGCGCCCGACCGCCCCGAGCCCATCCCGCTGCGCATCGTCCACGAGGACGCGCACCTCATCGTGCTCGACAAGCCGCCGGGGCTGGTCGTGCACCCGGCGGCCGGCAACCCCGCGGGCACGCTGGTCAATGCGCTGCTCCATCACGACCGCACGCTCGCGGCGCTGCCACGGGCGGGCATCGTCCACCGTCTCGACAAGGACACCAGCGGCCTCATGGTCGTGGCGCGCACGCCGGCCGCGCACCGGGCGCTGGTCGCGGCGCTCGCGCGCCGCGCCGTCACGCGCGAGTACGAGGCGGTGGTACGCGGCGTCATGACCGCCGGCGGCACGGTGGCGGCGCCCATCGGCCGCCATCCGGTGCGGCGCCAGCGCATGGCGGTGGTGCCGGGCGGGCGCGAGGCCGTCACCCATTACCGCGTGCTGGAGCGCTTCCGCGCGCACACGCGCGTGCGCGTGCGGCTGGAGACCGGGCGCACGCACCAGATCCGCGTCCACATGGCGCACGTCGGCCACCCGGTCGTCGGCGACCCGCTCTACGGCGGCCGCCCCGCGCTGCCGCCGGGACCGGCACCGGCGCTCGCCGCGGCCGTGCGCGGCTTCCGCCGCCAGGCCCTGCACGCCCGCCGGCTCGAGCTCGCGCATCCGGCCACGGGCGAGCCCTGCGCCTGGGAGGCACCCTTGCCGGAGGACATGGCGGCGCTGCTCGCCGCGCTGCGTGCCGACCTCGCCGCGAGCGGGGAGCGGCAGGAGTGAGCGCTCCACGCTGGATCGAGCCGGACTGGCCGGCGCCGGGGCGGGTGCGGGCCCTGAGCACGACCCGCGCCGGCGGCGTGAGCGCCGGGCCGTTCGGCGCGCTCAACCTCGCCGCCCACGTCGGCGACGACCCCGCGGCCGTGGCCGCGAACCGCGCCCGGCTGCGGGCCGCAGCGGGCCTCCCCGCCGAGCCGGCGTGGCTGCGCCAGGTCCACGGGGCGCGCGTGGTGCGGCTGCCGGCCGGAGAGGGGGAGGCGCCGGAGGCCGACGGCGCCTGGACGGACCGCCCGGGGGTGGTGTGCGCCGTGCTCACGGCCGACTGTCTCCCGGTGCTGCTGTGCGACCGGGCCGGCACGCGCGTGGCGGCGCTGCATGCGGGCTGGCGCGGGCTCGCCGCGGGCGTTCTCGAGGCGGGCGTGGCCGCCCTCGGGGCCGAGCCCGGGACGCTCCTCGCCTGGCTCGGCCCCGCCATCGGCCCCGCCGGCTTCGTCGTCGGGCGGGAGGTGGTCGCCGCCCTCGGCGGCGAGCCGGGGGCAGCACCGTGGGCCGTCGCCGCCGGCGGCGGGCGCTGGCGCGTGGACCTGTGGGCGGTGGCGCGCGAGCGCCTGGCACGCGCCGGCGTGGCCGAGATCCACGGCGGCGGCCTGTGCACCTGGTCCGACGCGGAGCGGTTCTACTCCTACCGCCGCGAGGGGCGCACCGGCCGCATGGCCACGCTCGTGTGGCTGGATCCCGCCGCCTAGCCGGCCCCGCCGCGCCGCGCGGCTCCCGCCGCCGCCGGTCGGACGTGTATCATCCGCGGCTCGTCCGAGCCGGAGGCCGCAGATGCCGCTGCCCGTCTGGATCCTGCTCTTCTGCCTGCTCGGGGGCGCCCTCAGCGTCGTGGCCGCTGCCGCCTTCCTGTGGCTCGGGCGCTGGGCCGAGCGGCGGCTGCCGGACCTGGTCAGCTTCGCCACCGGCACGCTGCTCGGGACCGCCTTCCTCGCGCTCCTGCCGCACGCGCTCGAGGAGCCGGGCGCCCCCGGAGCGCACCGCGTCATGGGCACGGCGCTGGTCGGGGTGCTGGCGTTCTTCGCCTTGGAGAAGTTCGTCCTGTGGCGCCACTGCCACGCCCCCGAGTGCGACGCCCACGGCCCCGGCGAGCCCGCCGCGCGTCCGGCGGCCGGGGCCCTGATCCTGGTCGGCGACGGCTTCCACAACTTCGTCGACGGCGTGCTGATCGCGGCGGCCTTCCTCGCCGACTTCCATCTCGGCATCGTCACGGCGCTCGCGGTGGCGGCCCACGAGATCCCGCAGGAGGTGGGCGACTTCGCGATCCTGCTGCACAGCGGCTACAGCCGCGCGCGCGCCTTCGCCTACAACCTGCTGTCGGGGCTCGCCACCGTCGCCGGCGGCCTGCTCGGCTGGGCTGCGCTCGCGCCTGCGCGCGGGGCGCTCGCCTACGTGCTCGCCGTGGCGGCGGCGAGCTTCATCTATATCGCCGTCGCCGACCTGATCCCGGACCTGCACCGGCGGCTCGCGCCCGGCGAGACCGCCCGCCAGCTCGCCCTCATCGCGCTCGGCGTCGGCGTCGTCGCCCTCGGCCACACCTTCGCCCACTGAGCCGGCCGCGGACGCCCCGTCCCCGGCCCACCGCCCCTGCGCGCGCCTACGTGGCCAGGTATTCGCGGATCGTGAGCATCCGCACGCGGCGGAACGACCCCAGCGCCAGCATCGCCCTGTCGCCCGTCACGACGGCACGGGCGCGCCCGGCGAGCGCGCACTCCAGGATCCGGTTGTCCGCATCGTCGGCGAGGGCCCGCAGGCGCAGCCGCGGCCGTACCGTAACGGAGAGCTCCGTGAGGAAGACGGCCGTCTCGGCGAGCATTTCGGGGTCCCGCGAGAACTTTCGGGAGAGCACGCCCAAGGTCTCGTCCAGGATTGCGCGCGAGAGGAGGAGGACGTCACGCCCGTCGACGATGCGCTGGAGCGCTTCGTCCGCCCGCCCGCCGGGAAAGACGATCGCGGCCACCAGCACGTTGGTGTCGAAGACCACACGCAGGGGGGACGCTCCCTATCCCCGGCCCTCTTCCAAATACCGCTCGAGATCCGCCTCCGTCCGCACGCCCAACCGGTGCGCCTGCGCCGCCCAGTATCCCTGGAGGCCGCGGAGCTGACGGCGCCGCCGCGCGATGTCGGCGGCGCGCAGCGCATCGGCCACGAGCGCGCTGAAGCTCCTCCCTTCCTCACGCGCCCGCCGCTCCAGGTCCCGGGCGAGCTCGGCGGGCAGCGAGATGGTCTTGCGCACCGTCCGGGGCATGTTATGAGCTTATCATAACGCCCCCGCCTCCACCCCCCGGCGCGGCGACGAGGGGGCCGTCTCCCGGCCGCCCCGGCGAGCCGGCAACGCGCGGCTGGGTACGGCACGTCTCGACGCGGGGAGCCGGCGACCCTAAAGGCACGTGCCGCGGGGCCGATAGCCTCTCCGGAAAGCGGCTGGACCGCCCTGGAGGGGAGGTGCGTGCCATGACTGCGCCCATGGAGCTGCTGGACGGGCTGTCGTTCCGCGCCAGCGTCGACCGCATGG
>WGBS01000076.1 GCA_015494165.1 Gammaproteobacteria bacterium
CAGCAGCGCCATCGCGCGCACCACGTCCTCGTAGCGCGCGTCGCGGTCGCCGCGCACCAGCACCGGCGTCTCGGGCACGCGCCGCAGCACGGCTGCGACGCGCGCGGCGAGCGCGCGCGGCTCGATGGGCGCGCGCGGCTTGTCGCTCACGTTCAGGTAGAGCCGCCCCTTCGCATCCACCGTGACCACCACGGGCTCGCGCGCCTGCGGCGGCAGCGGCCGGCTCGCCGTCTGCGGCAGGCTCACCGAGACCCCCTCCTGCAGGAGCGGCGCGGTGACCATGAAGATCACCAGCAGCACCAGCATGACGTCGATGTAGGGCACGACGTTGATCTCGGCCATGAGCCTGCGCCGGCGCACCGCCATCGCCCTCAGGCCTCCTCGCCAGCCGTGGCGCCGCGCGCCGCCGTCGCCCGGCCGGCGCCGCCGCGCCCGTGCGCCTCGCGCGCGAGCAGCGTCGAGAACTCCTCGAGGAAGGTGTCGTAGCGGTTGACGAGGCGCTCGACCTCGCTCGCGTAGCGGTTGTATGCGATGACCGCGGGAATGGCCGCGAACAGCCCCATGGCCGTCGCCACCAGCGCCTCGGCGATGCCGGGCGCGACCAGCGCGAGCGTGGCCTGCTGGTGCATGGCCCCGAGCGCCCGGAAGCTGTTCATGATGCCCCAGACGGTGCCGAAGAGGCCGACGTAGGGGCTGGTCGAGCCCACCGTGGCGAGAAAGGGCAGGTGCGTCTCGAGGGCGTCGACCTCGCGCGCGAGCACCACGCGCATCGCCCGGTGGGCCCCGTCCATCACGGCGCGCGGCTCGGCGCCCTGCCCGCGCAGGCGCGCGAACTCGCGGAAGCCGGCCTCGAAGATGCCGGCCATGCCGGTGTTCTCCGCCGCGCGCGTGGTGATCTGGCGGTAGAGTGCGCCGAGGTCGCCGCCGGACCAGAAGCGCTCCTCGAAGGCGTCGGCCTGCCGGCGCGCGGCCTTGAGCACGCTCCACTTGCGGATGATGACCGTCCAGGAGGCCACGGAGGCGAGCAGGAGCAGCGCCATGACGACCTGCACGACCGGGCTCGCCCCGAGGACGAGCGAGAGGATCGAGAAGTCAGCCTGCACCGCCCAGCTCCGCCATCACGCCCTCCGGGATGCGCCGCGGACGCCCGCTCGCCGCGTCGAGGCAGGCGACCTCGACGCGCGCCTCGCACAGCGGCGCCTCGCCCTCGCGCCCCACCGCCTGATCCAGGAGCAGGCGCGCCGGGCGCACCTCGCGCAGGCGCGCGCTCACGGTGAGCTCGTCGTCGAGACGCGCGGGACGCCGGAAGTCGACCTCGATGCGCCGCACCACGAACAGCACGCCGAGGCGCTCGCGCAGGGCGCCCTGGTCGAAGCCGTGGCTGCGCAGCCACTCGGTGCGCGCGCGCTCCATGAAGCGCAGGTAGCTCGCGTGGTAGACGACACCGCCGGCGTCCGTGTCCTCGTAATAGACTCGCACCGGCCAGCGGAATTCCTTCACGGCGGGGTCACGCACGTCGCGGGCGGCGGCCGCCCGGCGGGTGCGCCCATTCTGGACAAGCGCACGGGGACCCGCAAGCGCGGCCGCGCACGGCGCGCCGCCGCGCAGGTCGGAGGCCATCCATGGCCCGGGGCAATCCATGGCCGGTTTCGGCGCGTGCCGCGCCCGGCTCTCACGGAGCGGGCTTGGGCTCGGCGGCCGGCGCGTCCTGGGACGGCGGCACGGGGCGCTCCAGCGTGCCCGCGACCTGCGCACCGTCGCCGCCGGCTTCGCTCTGCGTCGCGGCGTCCCCGGCGGCAGCCGTCGCGGCCTCCTGCGCGGTGCCGGCGGCCGTCATGTCCGCCCCGCCGGCGCTGCCGGTGGCCGCCGGCGCCGTCCCGTCCGCGGCCACGTCCTGGGCCGCGGTGCCCGCGGCCGAGCCTTCGGCCGGCTGGGCGGCCGCCGACGGCGACTGCGCACCGGCGCTCGAGCCCGGCGACTGCTGGCGCTCGCAGCCGGCGAGCCCCAGCCCCAACGCCGCGGCCAGAGCCGCGCCCGTCCACAGCATGCGGCCGATCCGCCGCTCCTCGGTTCTGGCGTGCATCATCGTTCTGCTCCCCTCCGGTGCGCGCAAGCGCGCGCTCGTCGTGTCATGTGGTGAGACTCCGGGCCGCATGTGCGGCCCGCCCCGCGACAGCAAGAGCGATGCCAGGATCGCCCCCGCCTCCCGCCGTCAGCGGCTTGCGTCCCCTCCGGGCCGTGGCCCGGGCCCCTGTGAGCCGTCCAGCGGCGGATTCTGTCGCCCGATGGCGACGGTGACGCGGGTGAGTGCCCGCAACACGCTGAATCTACGGTAGCTTTACCTGTCTCTGTTTAGAGACAGTGGACGGGAGACGGGAGACGGGAGACGGGTTGCGGGTGACGGGTGACGGATGACGGGGGACGGGGCACGGTGTACAGGCCACTGTAAACCGCAGCCTGTAACCTGTAACCCGGCCTGTGGAAGCGGCATCTTGCCGCGACCACAAAGCCTGAGGAATCGCGGCTGGAAGCCGCTTCCACATTCAGAGGGCGCACCAGCCCTCGCCTCCCGACCCCCGCCTCC
>WGBS01000077.1 GCA_015494165.1 Gammaproteobacteria bacterium
CGCCGCCCACAGCGGCCAGGTGGCCGCCAGCCAGCCCGCGGCGTCCTCTCCGTCCGCACGGAGCCGAAGCCCGTCCGCGCCCCACCACACCGCCAGGACGCCCGCGGCCGCCATCCAGAAGGCCCCCGCCCAGCGATAGCCCCCGAAGGCCGGCCGCGCTTCGGACACGAAGCGCGCCGCGGTGCCGAGGAGGGCGAGCAGCGCCAGCGCGCCGAGCGCCCGGGGACGCAGCTCCGCGGGAGCGCCGTGGTCCACCGCCGCCGCCGAGACCGCGGGCAGGCCCACGAGCACCAGGAGCGCGCGCGGCACGGTGCCGCCCAGGAGATGCGTGGCCGGCGCGACGAGCACGGCCCACAGCGCGAGCGCGTCGGTGAGCGTCCCGCGGAGGTGGTAGACCTGCCCCAGGACGCCGATGTCCGCGGCCACGGCGAGCTGGAAGAGGACCAGGGCCCCGTCGCGCCAGCGGCCGGCGCCGCGCCGGCCGGCCTCCCAGGCGGCCGCGCCGATCATCGTGGTGAGCAGCAGGGAGCCGGCGACCTTGGCGAGGTCCGGGATGCGCTCCCAGTTCGCCGCGACCAGGGAGATGACGCCGAGGCCCGCGATGCCGGCGCCGAGCGCGATGACGCCGACCTGGGTCCAGGACTCGCTTCTGCCCCTGGCCCGCTCCCAGGCGAGGATGCGCTCGCGCTGCGCCGGTTCGATGAGGCCCGCCGCCTCCCAGCGGGCCAGCTTGCGCTCGAGCCTTCCCTGCATCCCTGCTCCGTCGCGCGCGTGGTGGACGCCGCCGATGCTAACCGCTCAGGTTGTGCCGCTCAAGGAGGCAGGGCGCCTCCGCACGCACGGCTCGGGGACGGCGCCCGGCGCCTCCCTCGCGAGCCGGTCCCGCCCGACCTATGCCGCGCGCGGGGCGAAACGGACGCCGAGCGTGCGGGCGACGCCATCGAGCCTGCGGTCGCGGGTCCACAGCCGCGCGTCGGGCGCGAGGGCCACGGCCGCCAGGAAGTGCACGTCGATCCAGCCGATCCCCCTGCCCATGAGACGGTGCGCCTCGACGAAGCGCAGCGCCTCGTCGTCGATACTGACCGTGGTCCGCATGGCCTTCTCTCCCTCCTCGTCGCGACATACGTCGTTTCCACCATCGTTCGATTCCATTTGAGGCGCATGCGGCGGCGCGCTACCGGCGGGCGCGCGCGGCGAGGAACTCGCGCAGGGCGCGGGCGGTGTGGCTGCCCCGGCGGCGCCGGGCGACGCGCTCGGGTGGCCCTTCGGCGACCACGCGCCCGCCGCGCTCGCCGCCCTCGGGGCCGAGGTCCAGGATCCAGTCGGCCTCGGCGATCACGTCCAGGTTGTGCTCGATCACCACCACGGTGTGGCCGGCGTCGACCAGGCGGTGCAGCACGCGCACCAGCTTCTCGACGTCGGCCATGTGCAGGCCCACGGTGGGCTCGTCGAGCAGGTACAGCGTCGGCTTGGCGCGCCGCCGCGCGCGCGGGTCCGGGGCCTCGGGGCGCACGCGCGCGAGCTCGGCGACGAGCTTGATGCGCTGCGCCTCGCCGCCGGAGAGCGTGGGGCTCGGCTGGCCCAGGGTGAGATAGCCGAGGCCGACATCGCGCAGGAGCTCGAGCGGGTGGCGGATGCGCGGGTGGGCGGCGAAGAGATCCACGGCCTCGTCCACGCTCATGGCGAGGACGTCCGCGATGCTGCGCCCGTTCCAGCGCACCTCGAGCGTCTCGGCGGCGTAGCGGCTGCCGCCGCAGACCTCGCACGGCACCTTCACGTCCGGCAGGAAGCTCATCTCGACGGTGCGCACGCCCTGGCCCTCGCAGGCCTCGCAGCGCCCGCCGGCGACATTGAAGGAGAAGCGCCCGGGCCTCCAGCCGCGCAGGCGCGCCTCGGTGGTGGCGGCGTAGAGGCGGCGCACCTCGTCGAACAGGCCCACGTAGGTCGCGGGGCATGAGCGCGGCGTGCGGCCGATGGGCGACTGGTCCACCTCGAGCACGCGGCCGAGGCGCTCGTGGCCGCGCACGGCCTCGCAGCCAACGGGGCCGCGCCCGCGGCGGCCGCGGCCGACGAGGCGCGCGAGGCTGGCATGCAGCACGCCGTGCACGAGCGTGCTCTTGCCCGAGCCCGAGACGCCCGTCACGCACACCAGCCGCCCGAGCGGGATGCGCACGTCGATGCCGCGCAGGTTGTGCAGGCGCGCGCCCTCGACCACGAGCCATTCGTCGGCGGGCGGCGGCGGGCGGCGCGCGAGCCCCGGCAGGGGGTGGCGCGGCGGGTCGGCGAGCATGCGGCCCGTGACCGACTCCGGCGCGCGCGCGATGTCGGCGACCGTGCCCTGGGCCACCACGCGCCCGCCGCGCCGAGCACGTCATCGAC
>WGBS01000078.1 GCA_015494165.1 Gammaproteobacteria bacterium
CCTCATCACCGCACCGGCGTGGCCTGCCCACCCGGCCTGGCTCGCCCGGCTGCTGGAGCGGCTCGGCACGCGCATCGAGCACACGGAGGCGGCCGCCGCCTGAGCGGCCGCCTCCGCCTCAGCGCTCGAGGAGCGCGATGGACTCCACGTGGGCCGTGTGGGGGAACATGTCCATGACGCCCGCGGCCTCGAGGCGGTAGCCGTAGCGCCCCACGAGCACGCCCACGTCGCGCGCGAGCGTGGCGGGGTGGCATGAGACGTAGACGATGCGCGCCACGCCGAGCTCGCCGAGGCGGTGGACCATGGCCTCGGCGCCGGAGCGCGGCGGGTCGAGCAGGGCCTTGTCCACCCCGCCCTCCAGCCAGGGCGCGTTGACGGGCGGCGTGGCGAGGTCGGCGACGTGGAAGCGCGCCTGGGCCTCCAGGCCGTTGGCGCGGGCGTTGGCCCGCGCGCGCTCGACCAGCGCCGCCTCGCCCTCCACGCCCTCGACGCGCGCCCCGCGCCGGGCGAGCGGCAGCGAGAAGTTGCCGATGCCGCAGAAGAGGTCGAGCACGCGCTCGCCCGGCTGCGGGTCGAGCAGGGCCAGCGCGCGCGCCACCATGGCGCGGTTGACGGCGGCGTTGACCTGCGTGAAGTCGAGCGGCCCGAAGGCGAGCGTCACCTCGAGCTCCGGCAGGGCGTAGCGCAGCGGCGGCGGGTCCACCGGCCACAGCGGCGAGACGGTGTCCGGACCGCCGGGCTGGAGGTGGATCTGGAGCCCGTGCGCCTCGCCGAAGGCGCGCAGGCGCTCGCGGTCGGCCTCCTGCAGGGGCTCGAGATGGCGGAAGACCAGCGCCGCCTCGTCGTCGCCCGCGGCGAGCTCCACCTGCGGCAGGCGCTGGCGCACCGAGAGCGCACCGATCAGCTCCGACAGCGACGCCGGCAGCGACGCGAAGCGCGGGTCGAGCACCTCGCAGGCCCGCATGTCCGTCACGTGGCGCCCCCCGCGCTCGCGGAAGCCCACCAGCACCCTGCCCTTGCGCGGCACGTCGCGCACCGCGAGCCGCGCGCGGCGGCGGTAGCCCCACGCCGGCCCCGTGACCGGGTCGAGGAGCCGGGCCGGCTCGGCGTGGGCGATGCGCGCCAGGCAGTCGAGGAGCCAGCCCTGCTTGACGCGCACCTGCGCCTCGGGCGCGAGATGCTGGAGGCTGCACCCGCCGCAGGTGCCGAACCAGGGGCAGCGCGGCGCGACGCGCTCCGGTGCGGCGCGGAGGACCTCCTCCACGACCGCCTCGTCGTAGGTGCGGTGGCGGCGCTCGACGCGAGCCCGGACCCGCTCGCCCGGCAACGCGCCCGTGACCAGCACCGACTTGCCGTCGGCGCGCCGCCCCACGCCGCGCCCGTCCTGTCCCAGCTCCGCGATGTCGAGCTCGAGCAGCTCGGGCGGGCGGCGCGGCCGCCCGCCGCCGGTGCGCGCGGGCTCGGCCACGCTCAGCCCTCGCCGCCGGCCGCCGCACCGCGCGGCGGCGGCGCGTCGCGCCAGGCCTCCAGGAAGGCCAGCAGGTGCGGGCGGCCGTCGGCGCGCAGCGCGTCGGCCACCACCGCCTGCTCGCGCGCGTAGGCCTCGGCGCTCAGGCGCCCGCGCATCAGCTCGTAGCGCAGGTGGATGAGGTAGGTGTTGAGGGCGTCGGTCTCGCAGTAGTCGCGGATCTCGCCGATGCGTCCCTGCTGCCAGGCCTCCCACACGCGGCTGCCGTGCATGCCCATCTTGCCCGGGAGCCCAAGCAGCACGGCCACCTCGTCGAGCGGCGCCGCGGCCCGGCCCTGGTAGCCGGCGAGCACGTCCATCAGGTCCGTGTGGCGCTCGTGGTAGCGGCTGAGATAGTTGTTCCAGCGGAAGCTCTGGTCCTCCTCGCCCGTCTCCCAGTAGCGCGGGGCCTGGACGCCGTGGAGCAGCGCGCGGTAGTGCAGCACCGGCAGGTCGAAGCCGCTGCCGTTCCAGGAGACCAGCCGCGGGGTGAAGCGCTCGACGCCGTCGAAGAAGCGCCGCACCAGTTCGGCCTCCTCCGACTCGGGGCTGCCCAGCGACCACACGCGGAACCACTCGGCGGTGCGCACCGCGACCGAGATGGCGACGATGCGCTGCAGGTGCAGGCGCAGGAACTCCTGGCCGGACTCCTGCCGGCGGAGCTGCTGCATCGCGCGCACCACGGAGGCGTCGTCGAGGCCCTCGAGGCCGTAGAGGCGGCGGCCGGCCTCGACGTCCGGCACCGTCTCGATGTCGAAGGCGAGCACGGTCATGGCGCGGATTCTACCAGCGCCTCCCGCTCAGGCGGCCGGGAAGACCCCGGTCGAGAGGTAGCGGTCGCCGCGGTCGCAGACGATGGTGACGATGACGGCGTCCTCGACCTCCGCCGAGAGCCGCAGCGCCGCCGCCACCGCCCCCCCGGAGCTGATGCCGCAGAAGATGCCCTCGCGCGCGGCGAGCAGCCGCGTGGTCTCCTCGGCCTCCTCCTGCGTCACCTCGAGGATGCGGTCGACGCGCGAGGGGTCATAGATCTTCGGCAGGTAGGCCTCGGGCCAGCGGCGGATGCCCGGGATCTGCGCCCCCTCGGCCGGGTGCACGCCCACGATCTGGACGTCGGGACGCCGCTCCTTGAGGTAGCGCGAGGTGCCCATGATGGTGCCCGTGGTGCCCATGGCGCTCACGAAATGGGTCACGCGGCCCTGCGTCTGGCGCCAGATCTCGGGGCCCGTGCCCTCGTAGTGCGCGCGCGGGTTGTCGGGATTGGAGAACTGGTCCAGCACCTTGCCGCGGCCCTCGGCCTCCATGCGCTTGGCGAGGTCGCGCGCGCCCTCCATGCCCTCCTCCCGCGAGACCAGCACGATCTCGGCCCCGAAGGCCCGCATCACCGCGCGCCGCTCCACGCTCATGTGCTCGGGCATGATCAGCACCATGCGGTAGCCGCGCACCGCTGCCGCCATGGCGAGCGCGATGCCGGTGTTGCCGCTGGTGGCCTCGATCAGCGTGTCGCCGGGGCGGATCTCGCCGCGCGCCTCCGCCCCGCGGATCATGCTCATGGCCGGGCGGTCCTTCACGGAGCCGGCCGGGTTGTTGCCCTCGAGCTTGCACAGCACGACGTTGCTCGTGCGGCCCGGCAGGCGCTGCAGGCGCACGAGCGGCGTATTGCCGATGCACGACTCGATGGTGGGATAGTCCATCAATGTCAGTTTACCGCCCCGCGGAGCGGCCCGCGACGCGCCCGCGGGTTAGAATGGCGGGCCATGTGTGCGCCGGGAGGCGGGAGACGGGAGACGGGAGACGGGTGACGGGTGACGGGGCAAGACCCTTCCGATTGTGGGAGGGGCTTCCAGCCCCGAAAAGGGCGGAGGAATCGCGGCTAAAAGCCGCTCCCACATTCGTGGGAGTGCACAGGAAACGGGTGACGGGAGACGGGGATCAAAACGTCGCGCCCGAAGGGCGCACCTTCCCTCGCCTCCCGCCCCTCGCCTCTCGTCTCCGCCGCTAGTGCACGGGAGGCGGGATACGGGAGGCGGGATACGGGAGACGGGAAAGACCAGAAG
>WGBS01000079.1 GCA_015494165.1 Gammaproteobacteria bacterium
CTACGAGGCGGTGCGGCAGCGGGGGGGGGCGGTAGACGGGTGACGGCTTACGGGTGACGGGCTAGAGCCCTCCGATCGTGGGAGGGGCTTCCAGCCCCGATCCAATGGCCGCGCCCGAAGGGCGCGCCGCCCCTCGTCTCCCGACTCCCGGCTCCCGCCTCTGCCGCCGCAGGCGGCCGCGGCTGGAAGCCGCTTCCACAATCGTGGAGTGCACGGGAGACGGGAGACGGGAGATGGGTGACGGGCTAGAGCCCTCCGATTGTGGGAGGGGCTTCCAGCCCCGATCCAATGGCCGCGCCCGAAGGGTGCACCACCCCTCGTCTCCCGACCCCCGGCTCCCGTCTCTGCCGCCGCAGGCGGCGACCGGGGCTTTCGCGGTAGAATGAAGCCGCGGCACGGCATGGCGGGCGCGGGGCGGAAGCAGCGGGATGGACGGCACGGCCGATGAACTGGGCCGACTACGCCATCGTCGGCATCGTGGCCGTGTCGGCGCTGATCAGCCTGTGGCGGGGCTTCGTGCGCGAGGCGCTGTCGCTCGCGGCCTGGATCGCCGCCTTCTGGGTGGCGCTGGCCTTCTCGGAGCGGCTGGCGGGCGCGCTCGCGGCCCACATCGCCACGCCCTCGGTGCGGCTCGCGGTGGCCTTCGGCATCCTCTTTCTCGGCACGCTGCTCGTGGGCGGGCTGATCAACTGGGGCGCGGGGCGCCTGGTGGACCGCACCGGCCTGACGGGCACCGACCGCGTCATGGGGATGCTCTTCGGCGTCGCCCGCGGCGTGGCGGTGGTGGCGGTGCTGGTGCTGCTGGCCGGGCTGACGCCGCTGCCGGACGATCCCTGGTGGCGCGAGTCGGCGCTGCTGCCGCACTTCGTGCGCCTGGCGCTGTGGCTGCGCGAGCTGCTGCCGCCCGAGGTGGCATCGAGCATCCGCCTGTGAGCGCAGGGGGGAGGGGGCGAGCTCCATGTGCGGTATCATCGGCATAGTCGCGCGCGGGCCGGTCAACCAGGCCATCTACGACGGCCTCACGGTGCTCCAGCACCGCGGCCAGGACGCCGCCGGCATCATGACCTGCGAGGGCCGGCGGCTGTACCTGCGCAAGGACAACGGCCTGGTGCGCGACGTCTTCCACACGCGCCACATGCTGCGCCTGCGCGGCAGCATGGGCATCGGGCACGTGCGCTACCCCACCGCGGGCAACGCGAGCTCGGCCGAGGCCCAGCCCTTCTACGTCAACTCGCCCTTCGGCATCTCGCTCGCGCACAACGGCAACCTCACCAACGCCGAGGCGCTCAAGCGTGAGCTCTTCCTCGCCGACCGCCGCCACATCAACACCGACTCCGACTCCGAGATCCTGCTCAACGTCTTCGCCCAGGAGCTGCAGCGCAGCGCCGGGCTGCGGCTGACGCCGGATGCGGTGTTCGCCGCCGTCGCGGGCGTGCACCGGCGCTGTCGCGGCGCCTACGCCGCCGTGGCCATGATCACCGGCGCGGGGCTGGTGGCCTTCCGCGATCCCTGGGGCATCCGGCCGCTGGTCTACGGCCGGCGCGCCACGCCCGAGGGCGAGGAGTGGGCGGTGGCCTCGGAGAGCGTCGCGCTCGACGTGCTCGGCTTCGAGCTCGTCGCCGACGTCGGCCCGGGCGAGGCGGTCTACATCGAGGCCGACGGCACGCTGCACCGGCGCCAGTGCGCGCAGTCCTGGGAGCTGCGCCCCTGCCTGTTCGAGTTCGTCTACCTGGCGCGGCCCGACTCGATCATCGACGGCGTCTCGGTCTACAAGGCGCGCCTGCGCATGGGCGAGCGCCTCGCCGAGCGCATCCGCCGCGAGTGGCCCGACCATGACATCGACGTCGTCATCCCCGTGCCCGACACCAGCCGCACCGCCGCCCTGCAGCTCGCCAACACGCTGGGGCTCAAGTACCGCGAGGGCTTCATCAAGAACCGCTACATCGGGCGCACCTTCATCATGCCGGGGCAGAAGGAGCGCAGGCGCTCGGTGCGCCAGAAGCTCAACGCCATCTCGCTCGAGTTCCGCGGCAAGAACGTGCTGCTGGTCGACGACTCCATCGTGCGCGGCACCACCTCGCAGCAGATCATCCAGCTCGCGCGCGAGGCCGGCGCGCGCAAGGTCTACTTCGCCTCCGCGGCGCCGCCGGTGCGCTTCCCCAACGTCTACGGCATCGACATGCCGGCCGCGGGCGAGCTCATCGCCCACGGCCGCACCGAGGAGGAGGTGGCCGAGGCCATCGGCGCCGACCGCCTGATCTACCAGTCGCTGCCGGACCTCATGGACGCCGTGCGGCGCGGCAACCCGAGCATCGAGGACTTCGAGGCCTCGGTCTTCGACGGCCGCTACGTCACGGGCGACGTCGACGCCGACTACCTCACCGAGCTCGAGGCGCGCCGCAACGACGCCGCCAAGGAGCGCCGCCGCGCCGCCGAGGCGGGCCCGGCGGTGATCGAGCTGCACAACGCGCCCTGACGGGCGCGGGCGACGGGTGACGGGCGACGGGTGACGGGACCGCGTCCCGCCGCCGTGCGGCGGCACTTGTGGCGCCGTGCGGGCGCCGGGATACTTTGCCCATGGTAGAGCGCAGCGACAGGCGGTGGCGGCTGGCGACGCGGGCGGTGCGCGCGGGGCAGCGGCGCACGCCCGAGGGCGAGCACTCGGAGCCCATCTTCCTCACCTCGAGCTTCGTCTTCGGCTCCGCCGAGGAGGCCGCCGCGCGCTTCGCGGGCGAGCGGCCCGGCAACATCTACTCGCGCTTCACCAATCCGACCGTGCGCGTCTTCGAGGAGCGCCTCGCGGCGCTCGAGGGCGGCGAGGCCTGCGTGGCCACGGCCTCGGGCATGGCGGCCATCCTCGCCACCTGCATGGCGCTGCTGCGCGCCGGCGACCACGTGGTGTGCTCGCGCGCGGTCTTCGGCAGCACGGTGGTGCTGCTCGAGACCTGGCTCGCGCGCTTCGGCGTCGAGACCACCTTCGTGCCGCTCACGGACTACGCCGCCTGGGAGGCGGCGGTCACGCCGCGCACGCGCATGCTCTTCCTCGAGACGCCCTCGAACCCGCTCACGGAGGTGGCCGACATCGCCCGGCTCGCCGAGCTCGCCCACGCCCACGGCGCGCTGCTCGTCGTCGACAACGTCTTCGCCACGCCGGCGCTGCAGCGCCCGCTCGAGCTCGGCGCGGACCTCGTCGTGCACTCGGCGACCAAGTACCTCGACGGGCAGGGGCGCTGCGTGGGCGGCGCCGTGGTGGGCGATGCCGAGCGCGTGGGCAAGGAGGTCTTCGGCTTCCTGCGCACGGCGGGCCCCTCCATGAGCCCCTTCAACGCCTGGGTCTTCCTCAAGGGCCTGGAGACGCTGCCGGTGCGCATGCGCGCCCACTGCGAGAACGCCATGGCCGTGGCGCGCTGGCTCGAGGGCCGGCCCGGCGTGCGGCGCGTGCTCTACCCGGGGCTCGCCTCGCACCCGCAGCACGCGCTCGCCGCGCGCCAGCAGTCGGGCTTCGGCGGCATCGTCTCCTTCGAGCTCGAGGGCGGGCGCGAGGCGGCCTGGCGCTTCGTGGACGCCACCGAGATGGTCTCGGTCACGGCCAACCTCGGCGACGTGCGCACCACCCTCACGCACCCGGCCTCGACCACCCACGGGCGCCTCAGCCCGGAGGCGCGCGCCGAGGCGGGCATCGGCGAGGGGCTGCTGCGCGTCGCGGTCGGCCTCGAGGACGTGGAGGACATCCTGGCCGACCTCGAGCGCGGGCTCGAGGCGGCGCGCCGCGCATGAGCAGCGCCCCAGGGCCCGCCGCGCTGGCGCGGCGGCTGTGGGAGGCGGGCGTGGCGGCGGCCGACGCGCGCGCGGCGGTGCGGGATGCGCTCGCCGCGGAGGCGCCGGATCCAGAGCGCCCGCTCGCCGTGGTCGCGGCGGGCAAGGCCGCCTGCGCCATGGTCGCCGGCGCGCGCGAGGCGCTGGGCGCGCGCTGGCCCGGCGCGCTCGTGGTGACGGCGCCGGGCTACTGCGGCGGGGCGCCGCCCGGCGCGCGCGTCCTCGAGGCCGATCACCCGGTGCCGGGCCCGAGCAGCCTCGCCGCGGGCGAGGCCGTGGCGGCCGCCGTCGCCGCCGTGCCGCCGGAGGGCACGCTCCTCTTCCTGCTCTCGGGCGGGGCCTCGGCGCTGCTGGAGCTCGCCCCGCCGGGCATGGGGCCCGAGGACTACGCGCGGCTCAACCGCTGGCTGCTGGCCGCGGGGCTCGACATCGGCGCCATGAACGCCGTGCGGCGGGCGATCTCGGCGCTGAAGGGCGGGCGGCTCGCGCTGCGGCTGCGCGGCGAGGCGCTGGTGCTGGCGGTCTCGGACGTGCCGGGCGACGACCCCGCCGTGATCGGCTCGGGCCCGCTCGCCCCGCCCGCGGCGCTGCGGCTGCCGGCGGAACTGCCGGAGTGGGTGCGCGCGCTCGCGCGCCGCGCCCCGCCGCTCCCGGCGCCGGACGATCCCGCCTTCGCGCGCGTGCGCCACCGCATCGTCGCTTCCAACGCCACGGCGCGCGCGGGCGCGCTGGCGGCGGCCCGCGAGGCGGGGCTCGCGGGCCACGACCACGGCCTGCTGGCGGGCGAGGCCGCGGAGGCCGGCCGGCGCATCGGCCGCCTGCTCGCCGGGGCGCCGCCTGCGGGCGTGCACGTCTGGGGCGGAGAGGCGCCGGTGCGCCTGCCGCCGCGGCCGGGGCGGGGCGGGCGCTGCCGCCACCTCGCCCTGGCCGCGGCCCTCGAGCTGCAGGGCCGCCCGGATGTGGCGCTCGCCGCCGGCGGCACGGACGGCCGCGACGGCACCGGCGATGCCGCGGGTGCGGTGGTGGACGGCACGTCCGTGGCGCGCGGGCGCGCGGCGGGCCTCGACCCGGAGGCGGCGCTCGCGCGCGCCGACGCCGGCGCCTTCCTGGAGGCCGCGGGGGCGGCGCTGCCGGCGCGCGCGACCGGCACCAACGTCATGGACCTGGTGGTGGCGGTGGCCGGGCCGGTGCGTCCCGCTTAGGTATGGTATATGGCATATGGCGGATAGCGGCGAGTTGCACGCGGCGGCCTTCGCGCTGCTCATGGAGCCGGACCCGGACCGCAAGGCGGCGGGCGTGCGCGCCCTCGAGGCCGCCTTCGCCCGCGGCGCCTGCGCGCCCGGGGCTTCCGAGCCCCCGCGGCCCGTGCCCGCGCCCGGGCGGCCCAGGCGGCCGCGGCTGGTGCCGCCGCGGGCGGTGCCGCGCCGCGGCGTGGGCACGCCAGAGGGACGTGTGGCGCTGATCCACGCGCTCGCGCACATCGAGCTCAACGCCGTCGACCTGGCGCTGGATGCGGTCTACCGCTTCCGGGGGCTGCCGCGCGCCTTCTACGCCGACTGGCTGCGCGTCGCGCGCGAGGAGGCGGAGCACTTCGCGCTGCTGCGCGGGCGGCTGCGCGCCCACGGCGCCGACTACGGCGACCTCGACGCCCACGACGGGCTGTGGCAGGCGGCCGTGGCCACGGCGGGTGACCCGCTCGAGCGCATGGCGGTGGTCCACCGCGGCCTCGAGGCGCGCAGCCTCGACGTGACGCCCGCGCTGATCGCGCGCCTGCGCGCGGCGGGCGATACGGAGACGGCGGAGGTGCTCGAGCGCATCCGCCGCGAGGAGGTGGGGCACGTGGCCGCGAGCGCGCGCTGGTTCCGCCACCTGTGCGCCGCGCGCGGTCTCGACCCGGAGATCGCCTTCGCCGCCATCGCCCGCGAGCGCCTCGCCGGCATGGTCAAGGCCCCGCTCGCGGTGGAGGCGCGGCGCGCGGCGGGGTTCTCGCCGGCCGAGCTCGCCGTCCTCAAGGGGCTCGCCGCGTCTCGGCGCCGCCGCGGCGATGCGCTATCCTGAGGGCCCACCGGAGGGCGGCACCGCCGCAGGAGGAGCGAGGCCATGCGCAGGGTCGTGATGGCGGGCGCGCTCGCCGGGCTCGCGGCAGCGGCCGCGGTGCTCGGCTGGCTCGCGCGCCCGGACGCCGCGCGGGCGCGGGCCGAAGCCGTGCCGGCCGAGGAGGCCGGGCGCCTCGCCGCGACCGTGCTCTGGTTCCGCGAGCGCGAGGCGGGCACCGAGCCCTACACCACGCGCGTCATCGTCACCGAGCGCTGGCTGCGCATGGACGACGGCGACGCGCGCAGCGACTTCGTGCTGCTCGACCGCCGCGCGCGCACCGTCTACAGCGTCGCCCACGACAACCGCTCCATCCTCGTCGTCCACGCGCGGCCCGTCGAGGCCAGGCCTCCGGTGCCGCTGCGCCTCGGGATGCGCTCGGAGCCGCAGCCCGACGCCCCGCGCATCGAGGGCCGCGCCCCCGTGCACTTCCGCTTCACGGTCAACGGCGAGGCCTGCCGCGACGTCGTGGCCGTCCCGGGCCTGCTGCCGGAGGCGGTCGCCGCCATGCGCGAGCTCCAGCGCGTGATGGCCGGCGAGCACGGCGCCAACCTCGCCAACACGCCCGTGGACGTGCAGCGCACCATGCTCTGCGACCTCGCCGAGAGCATCTTCGCGCCCGAGCGCTACCTCGAGCACGGGCTGCCGATCCAGGAGTGGAGCGACGACGGCTACCGGCGCACGCTGGTCGACTACGCGCGCGGCTGGAAGGCCGACCCCGCGCTCTTCGTCCTGCCCGCGGGCTACCGGCGCTTCACGGTCTCGGACCTGACGGGCGCCGGCGCGAACGGCACCTAGCCGCCGCCCCCGGCCGCCGTGAAGGGCAGGCGCGCGAGCCGCGGCTCGCCGTCGGCGCCGAGGCGCAGCACGCTCCCCTGCTCGTACCAGTCGCCGACCACCGCGCGCACGGCGGGCGCGCCGTCGAGCTCGAAGCGGTGCACGGCGGGCCGGTGCGTGTGGCCGTGGATCATCAGGCGCACGCCGTGGCGCCGCATCCACGCGCGCACCTCCTGCGGGTCCACGTCCATGATGGCCTCGGGCTTGCCCGCCGTGCGGCGGCGGCTCTCGGCGCGCAGCGCCGCGGCGATGCGGCGGCGCTCGGCGAGCGGGCGCGCGAGGAAGTCGCGCCGGTAGGCGGGATCGCGCACCTGCGCGCGGAAGGCCTGGTACTCGCGGTCGGCGGTGCACAGCGCGTCGCCGTGGGTGAGCAGCACCCGCTGGCCGGCGATCTCGCCCGCCCAGGGGTCCGGCAGCAGCCGCGCGCCGCTGCGCCGCTCGAAGCCCTCGCCGAGCAGGAAGTCGCGGTTGCCGTGCAGCACCCGCACCGGCACGCCGGCCGCGGTGAGCCCGCGCAGGGCGGCGAAGAGGCCCTCGAACTCCGGCGCCGGGTCGTCGTCGCCGATCCAGGCCTCGAACAGGTCGCCGAGGATGTAGAGGGCGGAGGCCGCGCGCGCCTCGCCGCGCAGGAAGGCCTCGGCGCAGGCCAGCGCCTCCGGCCGCGCCGGGTCGAGGTGGAGATCGGCGACGAACAGGACCTCGCCGCCCACGGCCTCAGGCGGGGGCGCGGTCGTGCAGCTCCACGCGCTCGAGCAGCACGTCCTCCAGCGGCACGTCGCGGTGCCCGCCGCGCAGGCCCGTGGGCACCGCGGCGATGCGGTCGACCACCTCCATGCCTTCGACGACGTGCCCGAACACGCAGTAGCCCCACCCTTCCGGCGTCGGCTCGCGGTGGTCGAGGAAGGTGTTGTCGGCGAGATTGACGAAGAACTGGGTCGTCGCCGAGTGCGGCTCGCCGGTGCGTGCCATGGCGAGCGTGCCGCGCCGGTTCGAGAGCCCGTTGTCGGCCTCGTTCGGGAGCGGGCGCTCCGGGACGCGCCGCGGCGCGAGCCCCGGCCCGTAGCCCCCGCCCTGGATCACGAAGCCCGGCACCACGCGGTGGAACACGGTGCCATCGTAGAACCCCGCGCGCGCGTGGGCGAGGAAGCTCGCCACCGTGCGCGGGGCGCGCGCCGCATCGAGCACGACGCGCACCGGGCCGAGGCTGGTGTGGAGCGTGGCCTGCATGGGGGCCTCCGGTGTGGGCGACGGGCGGCAGTTTCGCCCGCCGCGTCCCGCGGCGCAAGCGGCGCGGCGCCGCCGGCCGCGACGGGCTGCTACCCTATGCCGCGCCATGGCCCGCGAGCAGGCCCCTGTCACGCGCTTCGCCCCGAGCCCGAGCGGCAGGCTCCATGCCGGTAACGCGCGCACGGCGCTCTGCGCCTGGCTGCTCGCGCGCGGCCGCGGCGGGCGCTTCCTGCTGCGCATCGAGGACACGGACACGGCGCGCACGGAGCCCGGTGCCGAGACCGCGATCCTCGAGGACTTGCGCTGGCTGGGGCTCGACTGGGACGAGGGCCCGGACGTGGGCGGGCCGCACGGGCCCTACCGCCAGTCCGAGCGCGCCGCCCTCCACGCCGGTCTCCTCGCGCGCCTCGAGACGGCGGGGCACCTCTACCCGTGCTTCTGCACGCCCGAGGCGCTGGAGGCGGCGCGGGCGGCGCAGCGCGCGCGCGGCGAGCCGCCGCGCTATCCCGGCACCTGCGCGCGGCTCGCGCCCGGGGAGGCGCGCCGGCGCCTGGCGCGCGGCGAGCCCGCGGCCCTGCGCTTCCGCGTGCCCGCGGGCCGGCGCGTCGCCTTCGACGACCTCGTGCGCGGGCCGCAGTCCTTCGAGAGCGACGCCCTCGGCGACTTCGTCGTGCGGCGCGCCGACGGCCGGCCTGCCTTCCTGTTCGCCTCGGCCGTGGACGACGCCCACATGGGCGTGACCCATGTCCTGCGCGGCGAGGACCACCTCGCCAACACCCCGCGCCAGCTCCTGCTGCTGGAGGCGCTGGGCCTCGCCGCGCCGCGCTACGGGCACCTGCCGCTGGTGGTGGACGCCGCCGGGCGGCCGCTTTCCAAGCGCACGGGCGCGGCGGCGCTCGCGGCGCTGCGCGCCGAGGGCTTCCTGCCGCTCGCGGTGGCGAACCTGCTGGCGCGCCTCGGCCACCGCTACCCCGACGGGGCGCTGCTCGGGCTCGATGCCCTCGCCGCGGGCTTCGACCCGGCGGCGGTGGCGCGCGCGCCGGCGCGTTTCGACCCCGCGCAGCTCGAGCGCTGGCAGCGCCTCGCCTTGGACGCGCTCGCACCCGGGGCCTTCGCCGCCTGGGCCGCGGAGGCGGTGCCGCTGCCGGACGAGGCGGCGCGCCGCGAGGCCTTCCTGGCGCTGGTGCGGCCGAACGTCCTGCGCCGGCGCGACGTCGCCGCCTGGGCGGCGATCCTGCTCGAGGGGCGCTTCGAGTATGATGAGCGCGCGCGTGCCGCGCTCGCCGAGGCCGGCGCCGGCTGGCTCGAGCGGGCCGCGGCGGCCGCCGCGGCCGCGGGCGACGGGGCCGCGGTGCCGGACGCGGTGGCCGCGGCGACGGGCGCGCGCGGGCGGAAGCTGTTCCATCCTCTGCGCGCGGCGCTCACGGGCCGCACCGGCGGCCCGGCGTTGCGCGACGTGGCCGCCTTCCTCGGCAGCGCCGAGTGCGCCGCGCGCCTGCGGCGCGCGGCCGCCGCCGTGCGGGGGCGGGGAGAAGGGCCTTGAGCGCGAAGCTGCCGGAGATCCGCGTCCACAACACGCTGACGCGCCGCAGGGAGCGGCTCGAGCCGCTCGAGCCGGGGCACGTGCGCATGTACGTGTGCGGCATGACGGTCTACGACCTCTGCCACCTGGGGCATGCGCGGGTGCTGGTGGTCTTCGACACCTTCGTGCGCTACCTGCGCTCGGTGGGTTACCGCGTGACCTACGTGCGCAACGTCACGGACATCGACGACAAGATCATCGCCCGCGCCCGCGAGCTCGGGGTCGGCTTCCGCGAGCTCACCGAGCGCTACATCGCCGCCATGCACGAGGACGCCGCCGCGCTCGGGGTGCTCGCGCCCGACCACGAGCCGCGCGCGACGGGCAACCTGGACGCCATCGTCGCCCTCATCGGGCGGCTGCTCGAGCGCGGCTACGCCTACCGCGCCACCAACGGCGACGTCTACTACGACGTCTCGCGCTTCGAGGGCTACGGCGGGCTCTCGGGCAAGCGGCCCGAGGAGCTGCGCGCGGGCGCGCGCGTGGCCGTCGAGGAGGCCAAGGACGACCCCCTCGACTTCGCGCTGTGGAAGGCGGCCAAGCCCGGCGAGCCGAGCTGGGACTCGCCTTGGGGGCCGGGACGGCCGGGCTGGCACATCGAATGCTCGGCCATGTCCATGCGCTGCCTGGGCGAGCAGTTCGACGTCCACGGCGGCGGCATGGATCTCGTGTTCCCGCACCACGAGAACGAGATCGCCCAGTCGGAGGCCGCCACCGGGCGCCATCCCTTCGTGCGCACCTGGATGCACGTCGGCTTCGTGCAGGTGGACGAGGAGAAGATGTCCAAGTCGCTGGGCAACTTCTTCACCATCCGCGAGATCCTCGCCCGCCACCGCCCGGAGGCGGTCCGCGCCTTCATCCTCGGCAGCCACTACCGCAGCCCCCTCAACTACACCGCCGAGGCGCTCACTCAGGCCGAGCACGCCCTCGAGCGCCTCTACACGGCGCTGCGCGGGCTGGAGCTTGCGCCCGCGGCCGCCGCGCCCGAGCCGTGGGCGGGGCGCTTCCACGCCGCCATGGCCGACGACCTCGGCACGCCGGAAGCGCTGGCCGTGCTCCACGAGATGGCGCGCGAGGTCAACCGCCTGCGCGACGCCGGGCGGCCTGCCGAGGCCGCGCGCCTCGCCGCCGGCATGCGGACGCTGGGCGCGCCCCTGGGGCTGCTCCAGGCCGACCCAGAGGCCTTCCTCAAGGCGGCGCCGGCCGGCGGCGCGGAGGGCCCGGACGAGGCCGAGATCGAGCGTCTGGTGGCCGCCCGCGCCGAGGCGCGGCGGCGCCGCGACTGGGCCGAGGCCGACCGCATCCGCGACAAGCTGCGCGAGCGCGGCATCGTCCTCGAGGACACGCCGGAGGGCACCGTCTGGCGGCGGGCGGTGGACTGAACCGCACGGGGGCAGGTGGTCTAAGGTTTCATCGAGAGCGGCCCGGGAAAGGGCCGGGCGCACACGCCGGGAGGCGGGCGGCACCACGACCAGCGTGGTCACCATCAGGCGAGGAGGGGTCCCTATGCACACGAAAGCTGTAAGGGCTTCGCGGGCGCTGCTGCTCGTCGGCGCCCTCGTCGCGGCGGCGCCGGCGGCGTGGGCCGCGCCCGAGCCGGAGCGGATGCACGAGGACAGGAGCCACGTGCGCCGGTGGAACGCCTTCGCCGATGCCGTCGTCGCGCTCCACGAGCGGCAGGTGCGGGCCCACCGCGTGCGCACCGAGGAGAGCGTCGGCGGCTACGCCGGCATGCCCGAGTTCTACCGCGAGGTGCGCTACTACGACGCCGACTCCGGGCGCCTCCTGAGCAAGGTGCAGTACGAGCGCGAGGGCGGCGCCGTGCACGCCATCGAGGTCTACGTCTACGGCGACGGCGGGCGTGTGGTGCGTGACTACGCCGCGGCCTTCCTGCCCGGCTTCCGCAACGCCCCGGTGCAGACGCTCGTCAACCTGCACCACTACAACGGCGGGCTGCACGCCTTCCGGCAGTTCGACGCCTCCGGCGTGCGCATCTACGAGGCCTGCGAGGGCACCTGGCAGGGCCGGCCCGTGAGCCTCCGGCTGTTCGAGGACGACCTGCACGACACCGAGGGCGACGGGGCGCGGGTCATGGCCTCGGCCGAGTACCGCGCCTGCTTCGAAGGGCTGCCGCTGGAGGCGGGGCCCTACCTGCGGCCGCACTGACTGAGGCAGCAGAGGCGGGAGGCGGGGGTCGGGAGGCGAGGGTTGGTGCGCGCTTCGCGCGCGGCCTTTTGATC
>WGBS01000080.1 GCA_015494165.1 Gammaproteobacteria bacterium
GGCGGGGATCGCCTCCGGCCGCGGCGGGCGGCTGACCAAGGCCGACGTGCTGCGCTACCTCAAGGAGCGCCACGCGGCGGCGGAGGCCGCCCCGCCCGCCGGGCCGGAGCGGCCCGCCGAGGCCGAGCCGGCGGCAGGCCCCGCGCCCGCCGGCGCGCCCGCCGCGCCCCCCGAGCCCGCCACGGAGCCCGCGCCGCCGGCGGGGGCGCGGCGCGAGCGCCGCGAGCCCATGTCGCGCCTGCGCGCGCGCATCGCCGAGCGCATGCTCGAGTCGCAGCGCACCACCGCCACCCTCACCACCTTCAACGAGATCGACATGCAGGCGGTGATGGCGCTGCGGCGGCGCCACGGCGAGGCCTTCCGCGAGCGCCACGGCGTCAAGCTCGGGCTGATGTCCTTCTTCGTGAAGGCCTGCGTCGCGGCGCTGCGGCGCCACCCCGTGCTCAACGCCTTCATCGACGGCAGCGACATCGTCTACCACGACTACTACGACATCGGCATCGCGGTGGCCACGCCGCGCGGGCTGGTGGTGCCGGTGCTGCGCGACGCCGACCGCCTCGGGCTCGCCGACATCGAGCGCCGCATCGCCGACTTCGCCGAGCGCGCACGCGCCGGCACCCTGAGCCTCGAGGAGCTCACGGGCGGCACCTTCACCATCACCAACGGGGGCGTGTTCGGATCGCTCCTCTCGACGCCCATCCTCAACCCGCCCCAGAGCGGCATCCTCGGCATGCACCGCATCCAGGAGCGGCCCGTGGTGGTGGAGGGCGAGATCGTGGTGCGGCCGATGATGTACGTGGCGCTGTCCTACGACCACCGCCTCATCGACGGCGCCGACGCGGTGCGCTTCCTCGTCACGGTCAAGGAGCTCATCGAGGCGCCCGAGCGCCTGCTGCTCGACATCTAGGAGGGGCCATGGCCGACTACGACGTCATCGTCATCGGCGGCGGGCCCGCGGGCTACACCGCCGCCATCCGCTGCGCGCAGCTCGGCCTGCGCACCGCCTGCATCGACCGCTGGCGGCGCCCCGACGGCACGCCCGCCCTCGGCGGCACCTGCCTCAACGCGGGCTGCATCCCCTCCAAGGCCCTGCTCGACTCCTCCGAGCTCTACCGGCTCGCGCGCGAGGAGCTCGCCGAGCACGGCGTGAAGGTGGGCGAGGTGCGGCTCGACCTGCGGCGCATGATGGCGCGCAAGGAAGCGGTGGTGCGGCGCCTGACCGACGGCATCGCCACCCTCTTCGCCGCCAACGGCATCGAGCACCTGCCGGGGAGCGGCCGGCTGGTCGGCGCGCACCGCGTCGAGCTCGCGCCGGCGGACGGCGGCGAGACGCGGGCGCTGACGGCCTCGCACGTGATCCTGGCGCCGGGCTCGGAGCCCATCGCGCTCGAGGCGGCGCCCGTCGACGGCGAGCGCGTCGTCGACTCCTCGGGCGCGCTCGCCTTCGGCTCCGTGCCGCGGCGCCTCGGCATCATCGGCGCCGGCGTCATCGGCCTCGAGCTCGGCAGCGTGTGGCGGCGCCTCGGCAGCGAGGAGGTGGTGCTGCTCGAGGCGCAGGAGACCTTCCTGCCGGCCTGCGACCACCGCATCGCCCAGGAGGCCTTTCGCCTGTTCCTGGGCCAGGGGCTCGACATCCGGCTCGGGGCGCGCGTGACGGGCACGCGCGCCGGCCGCCGCCAGGTCACGGTGCGCTACGAGGACGGCACGGGCGCGCACGAGCTGCGCGTCGACCGCCTGATCGTCGCCGTGGGCCGCCGGCCCGCGACCGAGGGCATCGCCGCCCCGGAGTGCGAGCTGGTGCTCGACGAGCGCGGCGCCGTCCACGTCGACGAGCTGTGCCGCACGAGCCTGCCGGGCGTGTGGGCGATCGGCGACGCGGTGCGCGGGCCGATGCTGGCGCACAAGGGCGCCGAGGAGGGGATCTGCGTCGCCGAGCAGATCGGCGCCGGCCGCACCGAGCCCGTGGACCTCGGGCGGGTGCCGGCCGTGATCTACACCCACCCCGAGATCGCCTGGGTCGGCGCCACCGAGCAGGCGCTCAAGGCCGAGGGCGTGGCCTACCGCGTCGGCACCTTCCCGTTCGCCGCCTCCGGCCGCGCCCAGGCCCTCGGCCAGACCGCGGGCCTGGTCAAGGTGCTGGCCTCGGCCGAGGACGACACCCTGCTCGGGGTCCACATCATCGGCCCGTGGGCCTCGGAGCTGATCGCCGAGGCGGTGGTGGCGATGGAGTTCGGCGGCTCCAGCGAGGACCTCGCCCGCATCGTGCATGCCCACCCGACCCTGTCGGAGGCCGTGCACGAGGCGGCGATGTCGGTGGAGCGGCGGGCGATCCACCTGTTCGCGCGGCGCGGCTGAGGCCGCGCCGGGCGGGAGGCCGGGGCAGGCGGGGGCGCCGGCGCCCCCGCCGCCGGTCAGGGCCGCAGGCCCTCGATGAAGGAGGCGACCGCCTCCATCTCGGCCTCGCTCATCTTGCGCGCGAGCGTGCGCATCATGGCGCCGGCGTCGTTCGCGCGCGCCCCCGAGGCGAAGGCCTTGAGCTGCTTGAGCACGTAGGCCGCGTGCTGGCCGGCGAGCGCCGGGAAGCCGGCCGCGGGGTTGCCGCGGCCCGAGGGGCCGTGGCAGGCGGTGCACGCCGGCACGCCCGTCGCCTCGTTGCCGGCGCGCCACACGCGCTCGCCCAGCGCCACCTTGGCCGGGTCGGCCTTGCCCGGCTTGATCTTCTGCTGGCTGAAAAAGGCCGCCAGGTCGGCCATGTCGGCCTCGCTCAGGGGTGCGGCCATCGGGGCCATGGTCGGGTCCTTGCGCCGGCCGGCCTTGAAGTCCTTGAGCTGCTTGACGACGTAGCCCGCGTGCTGGCCCGCCAGCTTCGGGAACTGCGGCACCATGCTGTTGCCGTCGGTGCCGTGGCAGCCGGCGCAGGCCGCGGCCTTCTCGCGGCCGGCGGCGGAATCGCCGGCCGTGCCGGCCTGCCCGCCCGCGAGCAGGGCCGCGGCGCCGATCAGAAGCACGAACCCCCTCATTCGCATCGGATATACTCCTTCGACCGTTCGACCACCCGTGATGGCGCGCGCCGCCGGAACTTCTGGAAGGTCAAGGCCTTACGCGCGCAAAAGAGCAGCCCATTCTATACCAGCAGGACCGTATGGGGTCAACCGCACGGCCCGCCTTCGAGCGCGCGCGCTTCCTCGTCGCCGCGCACGCGCCGGCGCAGCTTCCGCCGGACCGCGGCGCGGAGGTCGCCTTCGCCGGGCGCTCCAACGCCGGCAAGTCGAGCGCCATCAACGCCCTGACGCGCGCGGGGCTGGCGCGCGCCAGCAAGCAGCCCGGGCGCACGCGCCAGATCGTGCTCTTCGCCCTCGACGGCGAGCGGCGGCTGGCCGACCTCCCGGGCTACGGCTACGCGCGCGCGCCGCGCGAGCTGCGCGCCCACTGGGGGCGCTTCCTGGACGAGTACCTGCGCACGCGCGCGAGCCTGCGCGGGCTGGTGCTGGTGATGGACGTGCGCCACCCGCTCCGCGAGGGCGACCGCGCCCTGCTCGCCTGGTGCGCCGAGGCGGGCAGGCCCGTGCACGTGCTGCTCACCAAGGCCGACAAGCTGCGCCGCGGCCCGGCTCTGGAGGCGCTGCGGCGCGTGCGCGAGGCGCTTCCGGCCCTCCACCCGCGGGCGGGCGTGCAGCTCTTCTCCGCCCGCACCCGCCTCGGCGTCGAGGAGGCCCGGGCGGTGCTGGAAGGCTGGCTGACGGCCGGGTGACGGAGAGCAGGTTGCGGGAGACGGGCTACGGGGGACAGGTCACGGTGTGCAGGCCACTGTAAACCGCAGCCTGCAAACTGCAACCCGCCTGTGGGAGGACTTCCAGCCCCGGCCGGTAGCCGCGCCCGCAGTAGGGCGCGCCACCCCTCGTCGCCCGACCCGCGAC
>WGBS01000081.1 GCA_015494165.1 Gammaproteobacteria bacterium
CCGCGGGCCGTGGACGAGACCGTGTGGCGCGGGCTCGCGCAGCGGCTCGAGGCGGAGGCCGCCCGCGGCGAGCTGGACGTGGGAGCCGCGGCGGCGCGGCTGTGGGCGGCGGCGCCGCAGGCGCTGTGGGGCGAGGCGGCGCGCGATGCGACGCGCGCGCTGCTCGATCCGCTGCTCGCCGTCGCCGAGGTCTCGGAGGGACGCGGCTGATGCGCCACCTCGACCTCGAGCGGCTGCTGGAGCTCCCGGTGCGCGAGGGCGTGCACCTGGTCGAGGCGAGCGCCGGCAGCGGCAAGACCTGGAACCTCTCGGCGCTCTTCCTGCGGCTGGTGCTCGAGGGGCTGCCCGTCGAGCGGATCCTGGTCGTGACCTTCACCAACGCCGCCACCGAGGAGCTGCGCGGGCGCGTGCGCGAGCGCCTGCGCGCCTGCCTGCGCCGGCTCGAGGACGGGCCCGCGGAGGGCGACGACGAGCTCATCGCGCGCCTCGCGGCGCGCCACGGCGGCGACCCGCAGGCGCCGCTGCGGCTGCGCGCGGCGCTGGCGGGCATGGACGAGGCCGCGATCCACACCATCCACGCCTTCTGCCGGCGCGTGCTCCAGGAGCACGCCTTCGCCACCCGCGTCGAGCTCGACGCCGAGATCCTCGAGGACGAGGCCGAGCCGCTGCGGCGCGTCGCGCGCGACTGGTGGCGCGCGCGCGCAGCCGAGCTGCCGGAGCGCCTGTTCGCCGCGCTCGCCGCGGGCGGGGGCGGCTGGGACGGGCCGGACGCGCTGCTCGCCGAGCTCGCCCCGTACCTCGAGCGCGAGATCGAGGTGCGCGTGCCGGACCCGCGCGGCCTCGACGCGCTGCTCGCCGAGCTCGAGGGCCTCGCGCGCGAGGCGGCGGACCTCGCTGCGGGCGAGGACCTCGAGCGCCTGGTGGAGACCGTGGACGAGCGGGTGGTGAAGCGGGGCCCCTTCCGGGACGAGGCCTGGAAGGAGCGCGCCCTGTGGGCCGCCGAGGGCTTCCTGGGCGGCACCGCCGCCTGGCCGCCGGCGCTCGCGGCAGGCACGGTCGCGGCGCACCTCAAGAAGCGGCCCCGCGCCGAGATGCCGGACTCGCGGCTGCTCGCCCTCGGCGACCGCATCCTCGCCTGCCAGGAGGCGCTGCACGGCGCCTTCCTGCGCGAGGCCCTCGAGGGGCTGCGCGCGCGCTGGGCGGCGTGGCGGCGCGAGCGCGGGGTGCTCACCCAGCACGACCTGCTCGAGCGCGTGCGCGAGGCGCTCGGGGGCGAGGGGGGCGCGGCGCTCGCCAGGCGCCTCGCCGAGCGCTGGCCGGTGGCCATGGTGGACGAGTTCCAGGACACCGACCCCGTGCAGTACGCGGTCTTCGAGCGCCTCGCGCAGGCCGGGCAGGCGCAGGTCCTGATCGGCGACCCCAAGCAGGCGATCTACGCCTTCCGCGGCGCCGACATCCACGTCTACCTCGCGGCGCGGCGCGCCGTCCCGCCCGAGCGCCGCCTGAGCCTGCCGTGGAACTGGCGCTCGAGCCCCGCCGCGGTCGCCGCGGTCAACGCGATCTTCGGCGCGCACGACAACCCCTTCGCGCTCGCCGAGCGCATCGGGTTCGAGCCGGCCTCGTGCCCCGAAGGGCGGGAGGTCGAGCCGTGCGTGCTTCCGGACGGGGGCCCGGAGGCGGGGCTCGTCCTGTGGCGCATGCCGCCGCGCGAGGACGGCAAGCGGTGGGAGAGCAAGGCCGAGGCGGAGGCGCGCATCGCGGCGGGGCTCGCGGGCCACGTGGCCGGGCTCCTCGCCGCGGCGCGCGAGGGCAGGGCGCGCATCGGCGAGCGCGCGCTGGCCCCGCGCGACCTCGCCGTGCTCGTCCCCACCCACGCCCACGCCCGGCTCGTGCGCGAGGCGCTGGCGCGGGTGGGCGTGGCGAGCGCCTACGTCGGGCGCGACAGCGTGTGGGCCACGCCCGAGGCCGAATGGCTGGAGCTCGTGCTCGCCGCCCTGCTCGACCCGGCCGACGGGCGCGCCGCGCGGCGCGTGCTGCTGCACCCGGTGCCGGCGCTGCCGCTCGCCGAGGTGGCCGCCTGGCTCGACGACCCGCTGCGCTGGGAGCGGTGGCTGGAGGCGCTCGCCGAGGGCCGCGAGGTCTGGGCGCGCGCGGGCTTCCTGCCCGCCTTCCAGCGCCTGCTCGCGCTGCTCGGGCTGCCCGCGCGCGTGCTGGCGCGCCCCGGCGGCGAGCGCGCGCTCACCAACCTGCTGCAGCTCGCCGAGCTCACCCAGGCAGCCGGGCGCCGCCACCACGGCCCGGACGAGGTGCTGGCCTGGTTCGTGGGCGAGCGCGCCGCGCCCGGCCCGGGCGACGAGTCCCTGCTGCGGCTCGAGAGCGACGAGAGCCTGGTGCGGGTGCTGACCGTGCACCGCGCCAAGGGCCTGGAGTTCCCGGTGGTCTACCTGCCCTTCTCGTGGGGGGCCTCCGAGCCGGGTCCGGTCTACCACGCCGAGGACGGCCGCCTGGTCTACGACTGCACGCCGGGCGCCGAAGGCCGCGCCTGGCGCGAGCACCTGGCCGAGCAGGTGCGGCTGCTCTACGTCGCGCTGACGCGCGCGGTGCACCGCACCTATCTGGTATGGGACGACATCGGCAAGCGCTCGCGCTCGGTCACCTCCGCGCTCGCCTGGCTGCTCGCGGGCCGGGATGCCGGCGACCCCGGCGCGGGGCCCGCCGCGTTCGAGGCGGCGGCGGACGCCGACCACCTGCGCGCGCTGGCCGAGGCCTCCGGCGGGGCGATCGCCATCGGCACGCTCCCCGAGCCGGCGCGGGGGGCCGTGCGTCCCGCCGAGGCGGCCGGGCCCGTGGAGGCGGCCGAGACCCTCGCGGCGCGGCGCTTCATGGGCGCCATCCCCGACCGCTGGCGCGTCTCGAGCTACTCCCAGCTCGTGCGCGGCGTGCACGCGCCGGTGGACGTGGACGCCGAGCCCGCCGCGGAGGAGGAGGCCCCGCCCGCGGCGCTCGCCGGCGTGCACGCGCTCCCGCGCGGGCGCCGCCTCGGCAGCCTCATGCACGCGCTCCTCGAGCGCCTCGACTTCCGGCGGGCCGACGAGGCGGCCGTGCGCGCGCTGCTCGCGCGGCTCGCGCCGCGCCACGGCATCGGCCCCGGGCACCACGACGAGATCGCCGCCTGGGTGGGGCGCATCCTCGCGACCCCGATCGCGGACGGCCTGCGGCTCGCGGACCTCGGGGCGGGCGAGCGCCTCGCCGAGCTCGCCTTCCACTTCCGCGCCGCCCCCCACCGCCTCGCCGAGCTGGATGCGGTGCTGCGCGCGCACGGCTACGGCGGGATCCCGGAGGGGCGGCCCTTCGCCGAGATGGAGGGGCTTTTCACGGGACAGATCGACCTCGTGTTCCGGCACCGGGGCCGCTGGTACCTCGCCGACTACAAGACCACCTGGCTGGGGCCGGACGAGCGCGCCTACGAGCCCGCGCGCCTGCGCGAGGCCGTGCGCGCGCGCCACTACGACCTCCAGTACCTGATCTACCTGGTGGCGCTGGAGCGCTACTGCCGCCGGCGCGTGCCGGGCTGGCGCTACGGCGAGGACATGGGCGGCGTGCGGTACCTGTTCCTGCGCGGCATGGACGGGAGCGGGCGCACCGGGGTGCACGCCGACCTGCCGCCGCCGGAGCTGGTGGAGGCGCTCGAGCGCGTGCTGGGAGGTGAGGCGCCGTGAGCGTGCTCGAGCGGCTCGAGGCGCTGGAGGCGGCGGGGGCGCTGCGCCCCATCGACCTGCGGCTCGCGCGCTTCTGCGCGCGCATCCACCGCGAGGAGGGGGGCGAGCCGGCCGGCGCGGACGCCGTGGCGCTCGCCGCCGCGCTCGCCAGCCGCCGCGCCGGCGAAGGCGACGTGTGCGTGCCGCTCGCGCGCCACGCCGGGCGCGCGGCCCTCGCCGCGGGCGGCGACGGCGCCGGCCCGGCGCTGGAGGCGCCGCCGCTCGCCGAGTGGCGGCGCGCGCTGGAGGCGAGCCCGGCCGTGGGCGGGCCCGGCGACCACCAGCCGCTGATCCTCGACGGCGACCTTCTGTACCTCGGCCGCTACTGGGGCTGGGAGGCGCAGGTCGCGGCCCACCTGCGCGCGCGCATGGGGCGCGACGCGCCCGTGGACGAGGCGCGCCTGCGCGCCGGGCTCGAGCGCCTGTTCGGGCCGCTGCCGAGGGACGCGGTCGACTGGCAGCGCGCGGCGGCGGCGCTCGCGGCGCTGCGCCCGCTCGCCGTGGTCACAGGCGGGCCCGGGACCGGCAAGACCACCACCGTGGTGCGCATCCTGGCGCTGCTCCTGGAGCAGCGCCCGGAGCTCGCCGTGCGCCTCGCCGCGCCCACGGGAAAGGCCGCCGCGCGGCTCGCCGAGGCGGTGCGCGCCCAGAAGCGGGCGCTCGCCGTGGACGAGGCGGTGCGCGCCCGCATCCCGGAGGAGGCCGCCACGGTGCACCGCCTGCTCGCGCCGGACCGCCTCGGGCGCTTCCGCCACCACGCGCGCGAGCCGCTGCCCGTGGACGTGCTGGTGCTCGACGAGGCCTCCATGGTGGACCTGCCGCTGATGGCGCGCCTGCTCGACGCGCTGCCGCCCTCGGCGCGGCTGGTGCTCCTCGGCGACCGCCACCAGCTCGCCTCCGTGGAGGCCGGCAGCGTGCTCGCGGACCTGTGCGGGAGCGGGCCGCGCTGGCGGCCGGAGACGCGCGATGCGCTGGTGCGCGTCGGCGCCGTCGCGGGCGAGGCCGCCCCGCCGGCCGACCCCGCCGCGCCCGAGCCCGCCGACGTGCAGGTGGAGCTGCGCGAGAGCCGCCGCTTCGGCCCTGAGAGCGGCATCGGCCGGCTCGCCGCCTGGGTGCGGGAGGCGGGCCCGGCGCCCGAGGCGCGCGAGGCGGAGGCGCTGCTCGCGGGCCACGAGGACCTCGCCTGGCTGCGCTGGACAGGCGCGGAGCGCCTGCCGCCGGAGGCGCTCGCGTGGCTGGAGCGCCGCTTCGCGCCCGTGCTCGAGGCGGAGGACGCGCCCGAGGCGCTGGCGCGGCTCGAGCGTGCGCGCGTGCTGTGCGCGCTGCGCGAGGGGCCGGCGGGCGCCGCCGGCCTCAACGCCGAGGTCGAGGCGCGGCTGCGCGCGCGGGGGCTGGTGCGCGGCGCGGGCGCGGCCTGGCGCGGACGGCCCGTGATCGTCACGGCCAACGACTACGCCCTCGGCCTCTACAACGGCGACGTCGGCGTGCTGTGGCCGCGCGACCCGGCCGAGCCCGAGCGCCTCGCCGCCTGGTTCGCCGACGGCGCCGGCGGCGTGCGCGCGGTGCCGCTGCGCCAGCTCCCCGCGCACGCCACCGCCTTCGCGCTCACGGTGCATCGCGCGCAGGGCTCGGAGTACGACGACGTGCTGCTGGTGCTGCCGCCGCGACCGCACCCGCTGGTCACGCGCGAGCTCGTCTACACCGGTGTCACGCGCGCGCGGCGGCACCTGACCCTGCTCTCGGGCCTTGAGACGCTACTCGCCGGCTGCGCGCGCGCCACCGAGCGCGCCTCGGGGCTCGCCGCGCGCCTCGGATGGTGAGCCGTCGCCTGTGGTGGCAGAGGCGGGAGGCGGGGATCGGGAGACGAGAGGCGGTTTGCGGTCCACGGTTGACGGTGGACAGTGAACCGTACCCCGTAGCCCGTCTCCCTCACACTCCCGCGAAGCGGGCGCGGCCGACTGCGGCGGCAGAGGCGGGAGACGGGGATCGGGAGGCGAGGGTCGGTGTGCGCTCTTCGAGCGGGTCAGGGGTTGCAGGCTACGGTGTACGGTCACGCGTCTCCTGTCACCCGTCTCCTGTCACCCGTCTCCTGTCACCCGTCTCCCGTCTCTCCGCCGCCGCGAAACGCGCGAGGCGCCGCAGCGCGGCGTCGCGCTCGCGCCGCGCGAGGGGCGCGCGCCGCAGCCCGTCCTCGAGGACGGCGACGGTGTGGTCGTAGACGGCGCGGTCGACCGGGTAGGGCGTGCCGTCCTTGCCGCCGTGGGCGAAGCTGAAGCGCGCGGGATCACGCGTGGAGGCGGGCGTGCCGTGGACGAGCTCGGCGACGAGGGCGAGCGCGCGCAGCGCCTTCGCGCCGAGGCCCGGCGTGAGCAGCAGCGACTCGAAGTCGGCGGGCGCCCGCTCCCAGGTGGAGAGCAGCACGCGCCGCAGGCGCCGCGGGTCCAGGTCGGCCGCCGTCACGGCGTGCCGGCGCGGCAGCGTGAGCTCCGGAAGGCGCCCGAGCAGGCGCCCGGTCTCGCGGTCGGGCGCGCGGGCGACGGCGAGCAGCGCCTCCTGCGCCCGGGCGCTCTCCTCGGCCACCAGGTTCAGGGTCTCGCCGCGCGCATCGCAGCAGACGGCCGCGTGCGGCTCGCGCACGAAGCTCTCGAGCCCTTCGCCCAGCCAGTGGTAGCGGCGCGCGAGCCCGGTGGCGTCGCTCATGCCCTGCTGCACCACGCACCAGCGCCCCTCGCGCGTGGCGACGAAGGCGTGGTGGTAGATCTGATAGCCGTCCTGCACCGCGGCGCTGTCCACCTTGGCCGCGAGCCGGCTCGCGCGCACGAGCGCGCCCGCGTCCGTCCCCCATGCGGCGCAGGCGGCCTCGAGGTCGGCCGGCGTGCGGCGCGCCGCCGCTCCCTTGCCGCCCGCGACGCACAGGCCGGTCTCGCGCTCGAGGCCCCGCAGCCCCTCCTTGAGCGCGCCGGTGGTCGTGGTGGTCAGCCCGCTCGAGTGCCAGTCGAAGCCGAGCGCGCAGCCAAGGGCCTGGAACCAGAAGGGGTCGGAGAGCCTGCGCAGGAGGGCGTCGCGCCCGTGCGCCTCGAGCACGTGCAGCGCGAGGGCGCGCGCGAGCCGCACCATGCGGCGGAACAGCCACGCGGGGGCGCGTCCGCCGTGCAGCGGGAGCGTCGCATAGCCGGTGCGCATCGGGCGCAAGCTTAGCCCAGCACGAGCAGCAGGAGGGGCAGGTAGAGGAGGGCCGCGGCGAAGGAGAGCGACACCGTGGCTGCGGCCGCCTCGCGGTCGAGGCCGTGCAGCCCGGCGAAGACGAGGGTGTTGAAGCCCGCCGGCGCGGCCGCGCCCAGCAGCACGACGGCGCGCGCGAGCCCCTCGAGCTTCCAGGCCGCCACCCACAGGGCCGCGAGCGCGAGGCCGAGGGCCGGGCGCAGCGCCACCGCGAGGACGACGCCCGGGCGCGGGGGGCAGGGCGGGCGGAAGAGGATGCCGAGGGCGACCACCACGAGCAGCACGCCGGCGATGCCCGCGAGCCGCAGCCCCTCGAGCAGGGCCGCGGGGGGCAGCAGCCCCGAGAGGTTCATCGCCACCGCCGCCGCCAGCGCCCAGACGGGCGGGAAGCGCAGCAGGGCGCGGACGACCGCGCCCGCGCGCGCGCCCGCGTCCCCGTGCGCAGCCGCGAGCGCGTAGACCAGCGTCAGCACGACGCACGCGTTGCCGAAATCGAAGAAGGCCAGCAGCGCCACCCCCTCGGCGCCCCACGCCGCGTCGGCGAAGGGGTAGGTGACGGCGAGGTTCATGATGAGGATCCCCGTCGCCACGGCTCCCGCCTCGCGCCGCTCGAGCCCGAGGGCGCGCACCAGGGCGAGCGCGAGGGGGGCGGAGGCGAGCACGACGAAGACCGCCGCCAGCGGCAGCAGCGCGACCGACGGCGCGAGCGGCAGCCGCGTCACCGTGCCGAGGACCAGCGCCGGCAGGCCGAGGCTGGCGACGAGGGCGATCAGGCGCGCCGCGGCGGGCGGCCCGGCGAGCCCCAGGCGGCGCAGGGCGAGCCCCGCCGCGAAGGCCGCGAGCACGGGCACGAGACGCAGCAGGAGCGTGGCGTCCGGCATGGCCCGGCAGTATAGGGCGCGGCGGGACGCGCGCCCTTGGCAGGGGCGGACGCCGCGGGCATCATCGGCCCATGCGCGTGCTGCTCGTCGCCGACACCCACGGCCCGCCCGACCCGCGCGTGGCGGCGCTCGCCGCCGGCTGCGACCTCGTGGTGCACGCGGGCGACGTCGGCCCGCCGTGCGCGCTCGAGGCGTTCAGCGCGCCCGTGCAGGTCGCACGAGGCAACAACGACCGCGGGTCGGACTGGCCCTGGCAGGTGGAGCTCGCGCTGCCGGGCGGGCGGCTCGTCGCGGTGCACGGCCACCGGCACGGCCCCCCCGCGCGGCGCCACGCCCGCCTGCGGGCGGCCTTCCCCGAGGCGCGCGCCGTGGTCTACGGCCACAGCCACCGCCAGGCGGTGGACACGGACGGGATCCCGTGGGTGCTCAATCCCGGCGCCGGCGGGCGCGTGCGCACCTTCGGCGGGCCCGGCTGCCTCGTGCTCACGGCCACCGCGCGCGGCTGGCGCATCGAGCGCCACCGCTTCGCCCCGCAGGCCCGCGCGCGGCGGAGGGCGGCGTGAGCGCGCGCCCGCCGCCCGCGCCGCGGCCGGACGATCCGGTGCCGCCGCCCGCGCGCATCGAGGCGCTGGTGGACGCCGTGCACGAGGCGTTGCGCGCGCAGCCCCTCGCCACCGAGCACGAGCTCCTGCGCCGGCTCGATGCCGCGGGCCATCCCGAGTTCGACCGCCGCCGGCTGGCCGACCCGCTCGGGCTGTTCCGCACGCACTTCCTGCTGTTCCACTGCCTCTACCGCCTCCGCGAGCGGCTCGTCGCCACAGGCGAGGCGAGCCTCGAGATCCACTGCCTGCGCATCCGCCTCGGGCCCCCGGAGGGGCGCGGGGCGACGCTGCCGGACGGGCACGACCCGCTGCGGGACTTCTACCTCGACCTCGGGCACCTGCGGAGCACGGACGCGGGCGCCGTCCGCGCCCTGCTGGAGGGCTTCTGGCGCGAGGCGGCGCGGCGCGAGGCGCGCGCCGAGGCGCTCGCGGTGCTCGGGCTGGAGGATCCGGTGGACGACGCCGCCATCCGCGACCGCTACCGGCGGCTCGCGCGCGAGCACCACCCCGACCGGGGCGGCGACGGCGCGCGGCTGCGCGAGATCAACGCCGCCATGGACCGCCTCCTGCGCCGGCGCTAGGCGGCGCGGCTTCCGGCGTCCGGTTCGCGGTTTGCAGCGCGCGGATCGGCCCAACCCGTCCGCCGCTGGCTGTCCCCTGCAGGCTGTCGTGAGCCGGATCGGACGTGCGGTCCGAGAGCGAGGACGGGGAATGGGTGCCGTTCAGAGCGGAACCGACTGCGCCGCCGCGATCCGCGCGAAGGGGCCGGGCGGGCGGCCGCGGGGCTGGAGCACGATGTCCACCCGCTGCTCGCCGATGCGGGCCAGGAGCTCGCGCTCGAAGCGCAGCTCGTTGTCCAGCGTCGCCCGCTCGGGGTCCGCCTCGATGTAGAGGTCGATGTCGCCGCCGCGGGCGTCGTCGCGCGTGCGCGATCCGAACAGGCGCACCTCCACCGTCGGCCCGAACACCCGGCGGGCCGTCTCGACGATGGCGCGGCGCTCGGCGTCGCTGAGGCGCATGGCCATGCGATGGTAGCACGTCCGGATCTTGGGGCGCGGCCCGGGCTCGGGCATCATTTTCGCTCGCTGGTTCGCAGGAGGGAGGCCGTCGGATATGGGCGTCGAGGTGGAGCGGTGGGACGAGGCACGCGACGGGCCGCTCAGCGAGGAGGCGATGCGGCGCAAGCTCGAGGCGCGCGGCTACCGCGTGAGCCGCTACGTCTATCCCCCGGGCACCTATTTCCCTCCCCACACCCACGACGTGGACAAGATCGACGGCGTGCTCTCGGGGCGCTTCCGGCTCGAGATGCTGGGCGAGTCCGTGGTCCTCGAGGCCGGCGACATGCTGGCCGTCCCGCGCGGGGTGGTGCACGCCGCCGAGGTGGTGGGCAGCGAGCCCGTGGTCAGCCTCGACGCGGTGCGGGTGCGCTGATGGAGATCGCGCGCCTGCTCGAGGTCATGGCGGCCCTGCGCGACCCCGAGCGCGGCTGCCCCTGGGACCGCGCCCAGACCTTCGAGACCGTCGCGCCCTACACGCTCGAGGAGGCCTACGAGGTGGTCGACGCCATCGAGCGCGGCGACCTCGACGAGGGCCTGCGCGAGGAGCTCGGCGACCTGCTGTTCCAGGTGGCCTTCCACGCGCGCATGGCCGAGGAGCAGGGGCGCTTCGCCTTCGGCGACGTGGTGGCGGCCATCGTCGACAAGCTCGTGCGCCGCCACCCGCACGTCTTCGGCGGCGCCGAGGTGCGCGACGCCGAGGCGCAGAGCCTCGCCTGGGAGGCGCACAAGGCCGCCGAGCGCGAGGCGCGGGCGCGCGCCGAGGGCCGGGCCCCGAGCGTGCTCGACGGCGTGAGCCCGGCGCTCCCCGCGCTGACGCGCGCGGTGAAGCTCCAGCGGCGCGCCGCGCGCGTCGGCTTCGACTGGGCGAGCCCCGAGCCCGTGCTGGCCAAGGTCAAGGAGGAGGTCGCCGAGCTGGAGCACGAGATGCGCTCGGGCGCCGCGCGCGAGCGCCTCGAGCACGAGATCGGCGACCTCATCATGGCCTGCGCGAACCTCGCGCGGCACCTGGGCGTCGACCCCGAGACCGCGGTGCGCAAGGCGAACGCGCGCTTCGAGCGCCGCTTCCGTGCCGTCGAGGCGGCGCTCGCCGCGCGCGGCCGCCGGCCCGAGGAGGCGACCCTCGAGGAGATGGACGCCCTCTGGAACGAGGCCAAGGCCGCCGAGGCCGACGGCGAGGCGGACGGCCTCGAGGCCGACGGCGGCTGAGGCACCGGCCTCAGGCGCGCGAGGCGGTGCCGGGCACGGGGCCGAGGATCTCGCCCTCGGGGCCGAGCGGGGGATAGGGCACGCCGGCCTCGCGGCAGCGGCGCGCGAGGTCGGGGTAGGCCCACTCGAAGAGCACGGCGCGGTAGGTCTCGGGGTCGAGGCGCGGGCGGTCGTAGAGGCCGGCGGCGGCGCGCTGGCGCTGGGCCTCGTAGAGGATCACGGCGGCTGCGACCGAGACGTTCAGCGAGGCGACCATCCCCATCATCGGGATGACGACGTGGCCGTCGGCCGCCGCGGCGGCGGCCTCGCTCACGCCGAACTTCTCCGCGCCCAGCAGGATGGCCGTGGGGCGCGTGTAGTCCGGCTCGCGGAAGTCGCGGGCCCGGTCCGACAGGTGCGCGGCCAGCACCTGGAAGCCTTTTTCCTGCAGCGCGCGCACCGCGGCGGCGACCTCGCGGTGCTTGGTCACCCGCATCCACTTCCCGGCGCCCGCCGAGGTCTCGTGGTGGGGCTCGAAGTCCGCGCCCTCCGGCAGCACGGCATGGGCCTCCAGCACCCCGACGGCGTCGCAGGTGCGCAGGATCGCCGAGAGGTTGTGGGGCTTGTGGACGTGGTCGAGCAGCACGGTGAGGTCCGGCTGGCGCCGGTCCAGCACGCTGCGCAGGCGCCTGAAACGCTGGGGCGTCATGGCGGTCGAAGAGCATAGCAGGTGGAACACCGATCAATCCGCTACGCGGATTGATCGGCGCTGAAGCGCTTCGCGACCACTTTGAGTTTTTACTGTATCGCCATGCACGTCCGGGTGCATGGAACCTCCCGCGGCCGTCCCTGGCCGCGGGGAACCACTGAAAGATCGCGATCTTTCAGTGGTTCCGGGCATCGCCCGTCGCCGCGCGCACGGCGGTGGCCTATGCTTGGAGGAGAGATGGCCACAGACCTGACGACGACGCCCGCGCCCGCACCCGCCGCGGAGGCGCCCCTCCCGGCGGACGCGGGCGCCTGGCTGGACCGGGTGGGCGCCCACCTCGACGAGGCGGGGCGGGCGCTGGTCGCGCGCGCGCTCGAGACCGCCGCGCGCGCGCACGCGGGCCAGCGCCGCGCCTCGGGCGAGCCCTACGTGCGCCACACCATGGCCGTGGCCGAGATCCTCGCGGGCCTGCGGCTGGACGCGCGCGCCCTCGCCGCGGCGCTCCTCCACGACACGGTCGAGGACACGGCGCTCACGCTCGATGCGCTGCGCGAGGGCTTCGGCGAGGAGGTGGCGCGGCTCGTCGACGGCGTCACCAAGCTCGCCGCGCTGCCGGCGCTGCGCGAGCGGCGCGGCGGCGCCGAGGCGCGCCGCGAGGGCGAGGCCGAGAACCTGCGCAAGCTCCTGCTGGCGATGGCCGAGGACGTGCGCGTGGTGCTGATCAAGCTCGCCGACCGCCTGCACAACATGCGCACCCTCGACGCGCTCCCGGAGGACAAGCGCCGGCGCATCGCGCGCGAGACGCTCGAGATCTACGCCCCGCTCGCCAACCGCCTCGGCATCGCCCAGATCAAGTGGGAGCTCGAGGATCTCGCCTTCCGCCACCTCGAGCCGCAGGCCTACCGCGAGATCGCGGCCCTCCTCGAGCGCCGCCGCAGCGAGCGCGAGGCCTACGTCGCGCGCGCCATCGCCGAGCTCGAACGGGCGCTGGCGCGCGCCGGCATCCGCGCCCAGATCACGGGCCGGCCGAAGCACATCTACAGCATCTGGCGCAAGATGCGGCGCAAGGGGGTGGGCTTCGAGCAGGTCTTCGACGTGCACGCCGTGCGCGTGCTGGTCGACGACGTCACGGCCTGCTACGCCGCGCTCGGCGTCGTCCACAGCCTGTGGCCGCCCATCCCGGGCGAGTTCGACGACTACATCGCCCAGCCCAAGGAGAACCTCTACCAGTCGCTGCACACAGCGGTGGTGGCGCTCGAGGGCAGGACGCTCGAGGTGCAGATCCGCACCCACGAGATGCACCGCTACGCCGAGTACGGCGTCGCCGCGCACTGGCGCTACAAGGAGGGTGTCAGGGCCGACCCCGCGCTCGAGCGCAAGATCGCCTGGCTGCGCCAGCTCCTCGAGCCGCGCGAGGGCGAGGGCGGCGGCGACTTCCTGGAGCGCTTCAAGTCCGAGGTCTACCAGGAGCGCGTCTACGTGCTGACGCCGAAGGGGCAGGTCGTGGACCTCCCCGCGGGCGCCACGCCGCTCGACTTCGCCTACTACATCCACACCGACGTCGGCCACCGCTGCCGCGGCGCGCGGGTCAACGGGCGCATCGTGCCGCTCACCTACGAGCTGCGCAGCGGCGACCAGGTCGAGGTCCTCACCACGCGCCATGGCGCGCCCAGCCGCGACTGGCTCAACCCCGAGCTCGGGTATCTCCGCACGAGCCGCGCGCGCGCGAAGGTGCGCCACTGGTTCCGCCAGCAGGACCACGAGCGCAACGTGGCCGGCGGGCGCGAGGTGCTCGAGCGCGAGCTGCGCCGCCTCGGCATGGCGGAGCTGCCCTGGGAGCGGCTCGCCGAGCGCCTCGGCCAGCGCGGCGTCGAGGAGATGCTCGCCGCCATCGGCCGCGGCGACCTCACGCCCGCCCAGATCGCCGGCGCCGCCCAGCAGCTCGCGGGCGCCCCGGCACCGGCCGCGGCGCCGGGCGCCCGGCGCCGGCGCGCTGCCGCGGGCGCGGGCGCGGTGCGCGTGCAGGGCGTCGGGAACCTCCTGACGCAGCTCGCGCGCTGCTGCCGCCCGGCGCCGGGCGATGCCATCGTCGGCTATCTCACGCAGGGGCGCGGGGTGAGCGTGCACCGGCGCGACTGCGCCAACATCCTGCGCCTGCCCCCGGGCCGGCGCGACCGCCTCATCGAGGTGGAGTGGGCCGACGGCAGCGACAGCGCCTTTCCGGTGGAGATCGTGGTCGAGGCCTGGGACCGGCACGGGCTGCTGCGCGACGTGGCGGGGGTCTTCGCCGCCGAGCGCATCAACCTGCGCCACGTGGCCACGCGCACCGATGCGGCGAGCGGCATCGCGCGCCTCGACCTCACCGCCGAGGTGCGCGACATCGCCCAGCTCGCGCGCGTGCTGGCGCGCGTCGCGCAGCTTCCCAACGTGATCGACACGCGCCGGCGGGGCGGCGCCCACGGCGCGTCCGGGCAGCCGCACTGACCGCGATGGCGGTGCGACCGGGCGCGCGCAAGGGGCGCGGGGCCTGCTCCAATCCGGCGGGCCGCTTCGAGCCCTGGGCGGTGGAGCCGGCCGACGACGGCTGGCCGCGCGACGAGCCCGACCCCGCGCCGCGCACCACGGTCGAGCGGGACCGCGCGCGCTCGGTCATTGCGCGCAACGACTCCCCGGACGTCCCCTTCGACCGCTCCGTCAACCCCTACCGCGGCTGCGAGCACGGCTGCATCTACTGCTACGCGCGCCCGAGCCATGCGCGCCTGGGGCTCTCCCCCGGCCTCGACTTCGAGACCCGCCTCTACGCCAAGACGGACGCGGCGCGCCTGCTGCGCGCAGAGCTCGCCCGCCCCGGCTACCGCTGCGCGCCCGTCGCCCTGGGCGCCAACACCGACCCCTACCAGCCGGTGGAGCGGCGCCTGCGCATCACGCGCGCGATCCTCGAGGTGCTGGCCGAGTGCCGCCACCCCGTGATGGTCACGACCAAGTCGGCGGCGGTGGAGCGCGACCTGGACCTGCTCGCCGACATGGCGCGCGAGGGGCTGGCGGAGGTGGCGCTCAGCGTCGGCACGCTCGACCACGGGCTCGCGCGGCGGCTCGAGCCGCGCGCCACGGCGCCCGCGCGCCGCATCGAGACCATCCGCCGCCTGAGCGCGGCGGGCGTTCCGGTGCGCGTGCTGTGCGCGCCCGTGATCCCGGCGCTCAACGACCACGAGCTCGAGGGCGTGCTCGCGGCGGCGGCGGAGGCGGGTGCGCGCGCCGCCGGGTACGTGCTGCTGCGCCTGCCGGGGGAGGTGCGGGGGCTGTTCGAGGAGTGGCTCGCTGCGCACTATCCGGAGCGCGCCAGGCGCGTGCTGAATGCGCTGCGCGCCGCACGCGGCGGGCGCCTCTCGGACACGCGCTTCGGCCGGCGCATGACGGGAGAGGGCGAGTACGCGCGGCTGCTCGCGCGGCGCTTCGCGCTCGCGGCGCGCAGGCACGGCCTCGACCGCGGCCTCCCGCCGCTCGATGCCAGCCGCTTCCGCCCGCCGGGCCCTTTCCAGCACACCCTGCTGTGAGCCGCAGGCAGCTCACAGGCTGCAGCCTGCGGCCTGCAGCAGGCCGTCAGCCGGCGCAGCAGGAGAGCTGCGCGACGTCGCGCTCGAAGGTCTGTGCGCAAAGACGCAGGCCCTCGACCATTGTGAGATAGGGGAAGAGCTGCTCGCCGAGGGCGTGCACCGTCAGCCCCGCGCGCAGAGCGAGCGCGGCCGACTGGATCACCTCGCCGCCCTCGGCCGCGACCACGTGCGCGCCGAGCAGGCGGCCCGTGGCGCGCTCGGCGACGAGCTTGACCATGCCGCGCGTGTCGAAGCTGGCCAGCGCACGCGGCACCTGGTCGAGCGCGAGCACGCGCGTCTCCACCTCCAGCCCGCGCGCGCGCGCCTCGGCCTCGGTGAGCCCCACACCCGCGGCCTGCGGGTCCGTGAAGACGACCCAGGGCAGCACGTCGAGCTCGAGCCGCGCCTCGCCGCCCGTCATGTTCTCGGCCGCGCGCGTGCCGGCGGCGGCGGCGACGTAGACGAGCTGGGGCAGGGCGGCGCAGTCGCCGGCGGCGTAGACGTCGGGCGCCGAGGTGCGCAGGCGCTCGTCGACGACGATGGCGCCGCGCGCGTCGGTCTCGACGCCGGCGCGCTCGAGCCCGAGGTCCTCGGTGTTGGGGCGCCGGCCGGTGGCGACCAGCAGCGCCTCGGCCTCGAGCACCCCGCCGGCGGTCTCGACGCGGAAGCGCCCCTCGCGGTGGCTCACGCGCTCGGCCGCCGTGCCCGTGCGGATCGCGATCCCCTCGGCCTCGAGGGCCGCGTGCAGGGCCGCCGACACCTCGGCGTCGGCCTGCGGCAGGATGCGGTCGGCGAGCTCCAGCACGGTGACGCGGCTGCCGAGACGCGCGAAGCCCTGCGCGAGCTCGAGGCCGACGGCGGAGCCGCCGAGCACGAGCAGCGAGGGCGGCACGCGCGTGGCGGCGAGCGCCTCGGTCGAGGTCCAGTAGGGCGTGCCGGCGAGCCCCGGCACGGGCGGGACTGCCGGGCGCGCGCCGGTGGCGACGAGGACGCGGTCGGCGCGGAGGGTGCGCTCGCCGCCGCCCGCGAGCGCCACGCGCAGCGTGTGCGCGTCCTCGAAGCGCGCGCGGCCGCGCACGAGCGTGATGGCGGGATTGGCCTCGACCAGCGCCTCGTACTTGGCGTGCCGCAGCTCGGCGACGCGCGCCGCGCGCTGGGCGGCGAGCGCGGCGGCGTCGGCCGCGGGCGCCCGCCGCTCCAGCCCCTCGAAGGGGTGGTGGCCCGCGAGATGGCGCACGTGGGCCTGGCGCAGCAGGATCTTCGAGGGCACGCAGCCGACGTTGACGCAGGTGCCGCCGATGGTGCCGGCCTCGACGATGGTCACGCGCGCGCCGCGCTCGGCGGCGCGCAGCGCGCAGGCGAAGGCCGCGGAGCCGCCGCCCACGACGGCCACGTGCAGCCCGGCGCCGTCGCCGCCGCCGGTGCGGCGCGCGCCCGGCGCGAGCGGCTCGGCGCCGTAGCCCGCGCGGCGCACGGCCTCGACGAGCGCCGCCGCGTCCGTGCCGGCCGGGGCCTCGACCTCGGCGACGGCCTCGGGGTAGGAGACGCGCGCACGCACCTGCGGCAGCGACTCCAGCGCCTGGCGCACGGTCTCGGCGCAGTGCTCGCAGGTCATGCCTTCGATGCGAAGGGCGAGCGTCGCCATGGCTCAGCCTCCTTCCCCGCCGTCGGCGCGGGGCCGCGAGGGATAGCCCGCCTTCGCCGTCGCCGCCGTCAGGTCCTCGACGGTCGCCCGCTTCGGATCGAACGTGACGCGCGCCCAGCCGCGGCCGTCGCCCTCGTACTTGGCCTCCACCTCCGTGACGCCCGGCACCCTCTCGAGCGCCTTGCGCACGGTGATCGGGCACATGGCGCAGGTCATGCCGTCCACGTCCAGGACCACGGTGCGCTGCGCCTGCTCCTGTGTAGCGCCGGGCGTGGCGGCCTGCGCGACGGGCGGGGTCGTGCCCGCGGCCAGCCACAGCCCCGCGGCCAGGGCGAGGGCCGGCCAGAGGATTGCTGCGCGTTTGCCGTAGGTCATCTTGATCTCCTCCTCGTGACGTCCAGGGCTGCGCCGTCCGCGCGACGCTCAGCCAAAGAGCGCCGGGCCGTACCAGGGGAAGGCGACGAGCGCGAGCAGCACCGCGCTCACGATCCAGAAGATCAGGCGCTGGCGGCGCAGCACCGCGGGCGCCGCGCAGACCTGGCCCTCCGCGCAGCGGCGCGGCGCGATGTAGAGGCGGTGGAAGGCGAGCCCGAGGAAGACGAGCACGGCGGCCACGAACAGCGGCCGGTAGGGCTCGAGCACGCGCAGGTTGGCGAGCCAGGCGCCGCCGACGCCGAGCGCGAGCAGCACGAAGGGCACCACGCAGCACAGCGAGGCGCCGATGGCGGCGAGCGCCGCGACGAGCAGCGGCCGCCCCGCGCGGGGCGCCGCCTGAGCGCCCGTCCCTTCGGCGGCACCGTCGGCGGAACGGGTGTCGAGATTCTTTACAGTGGCTGCCTGCCGCATCGCTGCACCTCCGGGTTCTCCTGCCTGTCGTGCGGACAGCCTGCACCCCGTACCGGGGTACGGAGTCAAGGCCCCCACGGGCGTGCTTGCGCGGCGCACCTGCCCCCCCTAGACTTGGCCGCGACGGCAAGCCCGCCGCGCGGGGTCGGCCACGGGCAGACGGCGCATGGCACGGCCTGCCGCGCGAACCGAAGAGGAACAAGAACGAAAAGGCCCGGGTGCCGCGGGGATTGACGGCGTGAGGATGGAGGTGCGCTTGTGGGGGCTCGCGCGGGCCGCGGCGCTGGCGCTGGGGATCTTCCTTTCCGCGCCTTCGGCTGCGGGTGCGGGCTTCGACTTGGTTTCCCCGGACCGGGGCTGGCGCGGGCCTCGTGATCCGATCCGTATTCGTGTGGCGCCCGACGTCCCGATCGAGGTGCTGCGCCGCCTGGCCCTCGAGGTCGATGGCATCGACGTCACGCGCTTCCTCCGGCGCGAGGGCGAATACGCGGTCTTCAGGCCGGTGGAGCCGCTCGCCTACGGCGACCACGAGGTGCGCATTGTCGAGTACCTGCCGGACGGCTCCATCGCCGAGCGCGCCGTGTGGCGGGTGGAGGTGCGCCAGAGCCGCGCGTTCCGCGAGATGCGCGGCAGCGTGGGCGCGAGCCTCGACGTGACACGCCGCGTGGGGGCGAGCGATGACCTGGACGACGGCCCCGTGATGGCCGGACAGGGCGGGCTCAACCTCACGGCGGGCGTGGCAGACGGCGAGTGGCGCGCGACCGGGCGGCTCGGGCTCGGCTACGACAGCAGCGGCAACGGCTCGCCGAGCGGCCGGCGCGTGGATCTCCAGTCGTACGAGCTCCGCCACGAGTGGCGCATGCTCGGCCTCACCGTCGGGCAGCCGCGGGGCTTCGCGACGAGCCTCCTCGGCGGCGACGCCCTGAACCGCGGCATCGGCGTCGACATCGGCGAGCGGACGCGCTCGCGCGTGCGCTTCAGCGCCTTCGGCGCGCGCGGCGAGCCGGTCACGGGCTTCCGCCGCGGGCTTGGCGTGAGCGAGCCGCGCAACCGCGTCTCCGGCGCGCAGCTCACCTTCTTTCCGCTCGCGGAGCGGCCCGAACGCCTGGTCATCGGCGCGCGCACCTACGCCGGCGAGACACCGACGGGCGGCGAGGGCGTCCTCGGCAGCCCCGACGGCGAGCGCGGGCGCGGCCATGCCGTGGCGCTCGACAGCAGCCTGCGCGACGGGCGGCTGCGGCTGCACGCGGAGCTCGCGCGCACGAGCTGGGATCCGGACGGCCGCGGCGCGGCGCTGGGCACATTCACGGACGAGGCCTATGTGCTCGGCATGCAATGGCGCTTCCAGACCGGCGCCTCGGGCCGCACGCCGTCGGACTGGGCGCTCACGCTGAGCCACGGCGAGACCGGGCCCTACTTCCGCTCGCTGCTCGATCCCGCCGGGGAGGCGGACCAGCGCGCGACGCGGCTAGAGCTGGCCATGCAGCGCGGCGCCCTCGGGGCCGCCCTCACGCTCGAGCGGGTGCGCAACAACGTCGACGACCTGCCGGATCTCGCGACCTCCCGCCGGGACGGCGCGGCGCTGCAGGTGAGCTACCAGTTCGTCGAGCCGGCGCTCAAGGTGCTGACGGGGCTCTCGGCGGGTGCGGAATGGGCGCGTGTCGAGCCGCTCTCCGTGCCCTCGGGCGTGGACCGGAGCGACCTTACGGACGACCGCGCGCGCAGCCTGGGAGTGCGCGCCGACTACGCCCTGCGCGGCGTGACGGGCTCCCTGACGCTGGGCGTGGGCGACTACACGAGCTACAACGGCACCGTGCCCGACACGCGGAGCTGGAGCTGGGCCCTGGACGCGGGGCGCGGGTTCCTGAACGACCGCCTCTCGACGCGCCTGCAGGTGGGCCGCGAGTTCACGCGCGAGCGCGCGAGCGGGGCGACGACGGTCTCCGACCAGGCCACCGTGGGGCTCGGGCTGTCGGGCCTCGCGCGCGGACGGCTGGGGGCGAGCCTCGAGGCCACGCTGAACCGCACGCAGTCGCCGCCCGACACAACGACGGGTACGGACGCAAGCGACGACCTGACGCGGTCGCTGAGCGGCGGGCTGTCGTGGCGGCTCGTCCAGGGCAGCCAGGACTCGGGACGGCCGGAGGTGACGGTGGGCCTGACGGGCATGTGGCAGAAGACCGAGCGCCGCCGCGGCGGCGACGACAGCCGCGACTGGTACGTGGGCGCCACGCTCCAGGTCCAGGCCTCGCGCGCGCTGTGGCGTCCGCCGGGCGGCAGGGCGAACGAACGATGAAACCCTTCACGCGATGCGTGCACGTGGTGCTCCTGGTCGCGGGGCTGGTGCTGGCGGGCCCGGCGCGCGCCATCGTCGTCAGCGCGACGGCGGCCCCGGGCGAGGCCTTCGTCCCCTTCAACCGCCCCGCGAC
>WGBS01000082.1 GCA_015494165.1 Gammaproteobacteria bacterium
CCCTGGGGCGGGCGGCCGCTAGCCTTGGCGCGGCCGCTGCGGCGGCCCCTGTGCCCCTTGTGCGGAGACGGGATCCATCGTCATGCCTGCAGAGCCCCAGGAGCCGCGCGCCGTCGCCTTCGTCGACGGCCAGGACCTCTTCCACGCCGCCCGCGAGTCCTTCGGCTACCCCTATCCGAACTACGACGTCGTGTGCCTGGCGCGCACCGTGTGCATGCGCCAGGGCTGGCGGCTCGGCGAGGTGCACTTCTACACCGGCGTCCCCTCGGCGCAGGACAACCCCTACTGGCACAGCTTCTGGCGCCGCAAGATGCAGGTGATGCAGGAGGCCGGGGTGCGCGTGCACGCCCGCCCGCTGCGCTACCGCCAGGGCGGCCGCGGCCAGGGCGGCGAGGGCGCGCGCGGCGGGCGGCGCACGCTCCCCGGCCAGGGCAAGGGCATCGACATCCGCATCGCCCTCGACATCGTGCGGCTGGCGCACGAGCGCGCCTACGACGTGGCGCTCGTCTTCAGCCAGGACCAGGCGCTGACCGAGGTGGCCACGGAGCTGCGCCACATCGCCGCCGCCCAGCAGCGCTGGCTCAAGATCGCCAGCGCCTACCCGTGCAGCGCCGACAGCCGCAACCGCCGGGGCATCGACCGCACGGACTGGATCCGCATCGAGCGCGCCCTGTACGACCGCTGCCTCGACCCGCGCGACTACCGTCAGCCCGACCACGAGGCGCCGCCGGCGCATCTCGCCGACCTCCAGCTCCCGCCGGGCGGCCAGCAGGCCTGACCGGGCCCGCCCGCGTCCCGAGGCTTTCCCGGGGGCGTTGCTGCGCCTAGAATAGGCGGCCCTCCGCGGGAGGGGGCGCGCGGCGCATGGTGGGCCGCGGCGCGACCTCGCCACCGCGGACGGGCCGAAGACCTCCTTGCCTCACCGGCGGCGCCGGGAGGCCGCAGACCGAGGGGAGCGACATGCGACACTACGAGATCGTCTTCCTGGTCCATCCGGACCAGAGCGAGCAGGTCCCCGCCATGATCGAGCGCTACCGCTCGACCGTGGAGCAGCGCGGGGGCCGCATCCACCGCCTCGAGGACTGGGGCCGCCGCCAGCTCGCCTACCCCATCCAGAAGGTCCACAAGGCGCACTACGTGCTCATGAACATCGAGTGCGACAAGGAGACCCTGGACGAGCTGACGAGCGCCTTCCGCTTCAGCGACGCCGTGCTCCGCCACCTGGTGATCCGCCGCGACAAGGCGATCACCGAGCCCTCGCCGATGGCGAAGGCCAAGGAGGAGAAGGAGCAGCGCAAGGCGCGCGAGCAGCGTGAGGAGGCCCCGCGTGCGGCGAAGCCCGGCGAGGCGGCGGGGGCTGCGCCCGCGGAGACGGCGGAGGCCGAGGCTCCGGCGGCGGGCGCGGCGGAGGGGAGCGGCGACGAGGAAGGCGCGGCTTCCTGAGCCTGCGCCGTGGCTGGCGCCGCCAACCGCGTGCTGCTGGACGGCGAGGTGCGGGGCGCGGTGCGCCATGGCGCGACGCCGGCGGGGCTGCCCGTGGTCCGCTTCGAGCTCGGGCACCACTCCACGCAGACGGAAGCGGGCGCGCCCATGCGCGTCGCCTGCCGCGTCCCCGTGGTGGCGTGCGGCGAGGCCGCGCCTGGCGAGGGGGCGCTCGCGGCGGGCGACCACGTCCGGGTGGAGGGGTTCCTGGCGGCGGCGGCGCGCGGCGGCGGGCTCGTGATCCGCGCCCGGCGCATCGAGCGGCTGGATCGAGAGGGCCGGCACGGCGGTGCCGGCGGACGGGAGGAAGACTGAGATGGCACGTTTCTTCAGGCGCAGGAAGTACTGCCGCTTCACGGCGGAGGGTGTCGAGGAGATCGACTACAAGGACGTCGCGACGCTCAAGAGCTATATCACGGAGACGGGCAAGATCGTCCCGAGCCGCATCACGGGGACGAGCGCCAAGTACCAGCGCCAGCTCGCGCGCGCGATCAAGCGCGCCCGCTACCTGGCGCTGCTGCCCTACTGCGACCGTCACTGAGGCGCCCGCGCGGAGGGCGGGCCGGTGCGTGGGCTGCTCGCGGCCGTCATGGCCGACCGCTGGCGCGCGGCCCTCGCCGCCGTGGCCACCGCCTTCCTGGCGCTGCTGCTGCCGCCGCTGAGCCTGCCGAGCGGTGCGGTGGTGGCGCTGGTGACGCTCGTGCACGGCGCCGCCGAGGGGATGCTGGTGACGGCGATCGCCGCGGGCGGCGGTGCCCTCACCGGGCTCGTGGCGCTCAAGCAGCCGTGGATCGCGCTCGCCTTCGTGCTCGGCTCCTGGCTGCCGGCGGTGGGCGTGGCGGCGGTGGTGCGCGCCACGCGCTCGCTCGCCCTCGGCCTGTGGGCGGCCGCGGCGATGGGGGCGGCGGTGGCGCTGCTCGTGCACCTCGCGCTGCCCGACCCGAGGGCCTTCTGGCAAGAGCTCCTCGCCTCGCCGCCGCTGCGCGAGGCCCTGCCCGCCGGCGCGGCCGAGCGCCTCGCGGGCTGGATGGGCACGCTGCTCGCCACGGGCACGGCGCTCGGTCTGGCGCTGGTGCTGCTGCTCGCGCGGGGCGCGCAGGCGGTGCTGTATAATCCCGGCGGCCTTGCCCGCGAGCTCCGCCTCCTGCGCCCCGGCCGCGTGGGCGCGGCGCTGACCGCGCTGTGCTGGGGCGGGGGGATCGCGGGGCTCGCGCCCGTGCGCGACGTGGCGGGCGCGCTGAGCGTGCCCTGGCTCTTCGGCGGCCTCGGGGTGCTGCACGCGCTCGCGGGCGGGCGCCGCGCGCCCCTGGTGGCGGCCTACGTGGCCCTGGCGCTGGTCCCGCACCTGGTGCTGGTGCTCGCCGGCCTCGGCTGGGCCGACGCATGGCTGGATCTCAGGCGGCGGCTCGCCCCGGCGGGCACGCCGCCCGACCGTGGACCCTGAAGGTGCGAAGATGGAAGTGATCCTGCTCGAGAAGATCAAGAACCTGGGCGACCTGGGCGACCGCGTGAAGGTCCGGCCCGGCTACGGCCGCAACTACCTCATCCCGCAGGGCAAGGCGGTGCCGGCCACGCCCGAGAACATCAAGCGCTTCGAGGAGCGCCGCGCCGAGCTCGAGCGCGCCGCCGTCGAGGCGCGCGCCGCCGCCGAGGCGCGACGCGAGAAGCTCGAGGGGCTGGAGGTGACCATCGCGGCGCGCGCCGGCCAGGAGGGCAAGCTCTTCGGCTCGGTGGGCACGCAGGACATCGCCGAGGCGGTGAGCGCCGCCGCCGGCATCGAGGTCGAGCGCCGCGAGGTGCTGATGCCCGAGGGCCCCATCCGCCAGACCGGCGAGTACGAGATCGAGCTCCAGCTCCACAGCGACGTGAGCGCCGTCGTGCGCATCCTCGTCGTCCCCGAGTCGGGCTGAGCGAGCGGCCGCCGTCGCCGCGCGGCCGCCGCGGGCCGTATAATCGGCACGGGCGGCGGGGCCTCCCGCCGAGCGTCCGATCACCACCGGAGGAGCCATGTCGGAGAGCGCGCAGCCGGCACCCCTCGCCGATGCCGGCGGCGAGCGCCTGCGGCTGCCTCCCCACAGCATCACCGCCGAGCAGGCCGTGCTCGGCGGCCTCATGCTCGACAACGAGGCCTGGGACCGGGTCGCCGACCGCGTCTCGGAGGAGGACTTCTACCGCCGCGACCACCGCCTGATCTTCCGCGCCATCGCCGCGCTCGCCGAGGCCGGCAGGCCCTTCGACGTGGTCACCCTCTCGGAATGGCTAGACGGCCAGGGCCTGCTCGAGGAGGCGGGCGGCCTCGCCTACCTCGGCACGCTCGCCAAGGACACCCCCAGCGCGGCCAACATCACCCACTACGCCGACATCGTGCGCGAGCACTCGGTGCTGCGCCAGCTCGCGCGCGTGGGCACCGAGATCGCCGGGCGCGCCTACGAGCCCGAGGGGCGCAGCGTCAGCGAGCTGCTCGACGAGGCCGAGCGCGCCGTCTTCCGCATCGCCGAGCAGGGCCGGCGCGCGCGCGAGGGCTTCGTGGACATCCGCGAGCTGCTGCGCCGCACCGTCGACCGCATCGACGAGCTCCACGAGCGCGACAGCCCCATCACGGGCGTGGCCACCGGCTTCACGGACTTCGACGAGCGCACCAGCGGCCTGCAGCCCGGCGACCTCGTCATCGTCGCCGGACGTCCGTCCATGGGCAAGTGCATCGTCGAGGGCAGCCGGGTGCTCGACCCGGAGACGGGCCGCCTGGAGCCGATCGAGGCGCGCGTGCGCGGGCGCCGCGCGCCGCTGGTCAGCCTCGATGCGAAGGGCAGGCTGGTGCCGGCGCGCGCGAGCGCCTTCGTCGACGACGGGCGCAAGCCGGTCTGGCGCGTGCGCACGGCCCTCGGACGGGAGATCCTAGCCACGGCGCCGCACCCCTTTCTCACCATCGAGGGGTGGAAGCGCCTCGAGGAGCTGCGCGTGGGCGAGCACGTCGCGGTGCCCCGCCGTCTGCCCTTCTTCGGGCGGCGCCGTCTGCCGGACGCCGAGGTGCGGCTCATCGCCTATTTCCTGACGGACGGCTCGGTGGTCGGCACGAGCCCCGCGTTCACCAACGGCGACCCGCGACTGCGCGCCGACTTCGAGCGGGCCGTGCGTGCGCGCTTCCCGGGCGTGCGCTGCGTGTGCGGCGATCACGGCGGAAGGCGCACGCCGACCTTGCGGGTCGTGCGCGAGCGCGCCGCCCTGCGCGAGGCGCGCGCCCGGCTCGCACGCCGCCTGCGACGCGCGATGGAGGCGCGTGGTCTCTCCATGCACGCGCTGGCCGCACGGGCGGGCGTGACGGCGGGCGCGGTGCACGGCTGGTGCCACGGGCGGGCGACGCCCGCGGCCGCGCACCTGGCGCGGGTGCTGCCGCTGCTCGGATGGGGCAGCGAGGCGGAGAGCGAGGCGGCACGCGCGCGCTGGAACGGGGACAACCCCGTGACGCTGTGGCTGCGCGAGATCGGCCTGTGGGGCAGGACGGCGCGCGAGAAGGCCGTGCCCGAGGTGGTCTTCGAGCTCGGGCGCGACCAGCTCGCGCTCTTCCTGAACCGCGCCTTCGCCTGCGACGGCAGCGCCTACGTGCAGAACGGCGACCAGGCGGGCATCTCCTACGCCACCAGCAGCGAGCGGCTGGCGCGCGACATGCAGCACCTGCTCCTGCGCTTCGGCGTGGTCGCCAAGCTCCGCGAGCGGCGGATGCGCTACGGGGACGGATACCGCAGGGCGTGGGAGCTGCGCATCACCCGCCAGGAGGACATCGCCACCTTCGCCCGCGAGATCGGGATCTTCGGCAAGGAGGAGGCGCTGGCGCGCGCGCTCGCGGCGAGCCGGGGCAAGCGCTGCAAGGTGAACCTCGACACCGTGCCGCCGGGGGTCTGGCGCCTGATCGAGCGGGCCAAGGGGCAGCGGAGCTGGGCGGATCTCTCGCGCGCGCTCGGCCATGGGCGCGGGCACAACCTGCACGTGGGCAGGCGCGGCATCAGCCGCCGCCGCCTGGCGCGCATCGCCGAGGCGCTGGGCGACGAGGCGCTCGCCAACCTCGCGCGCTCGGACGTCTACTGGGACCGGATCGAGGCCATCGAGTACGCCGGCCTCCGCCAGGTCTACGACCTGACGGTCCCCGGGCACCACAACTTCGTCGCCGACGACCTCATCGTCCACAACACCTCGTGGGCGCTCAACGTGGCCGAGCACGCGGCGATCAAGGACAAGGTGCCGGTGGCGATCTTCAGCATGGAGATGCCGGGCGAGCAGCTCGCCATGCGCCTGCTGTCCTCGCTGGGGCGCATCGACCAGCACAAGATCCGCAGCGGGCGCCTCGACGAGGAGGACTGGCCGCGCCTGAGCTCGGCCGTGCAGATCCTCTCGGAGGCGCCGCTGTTCATCGACGACACGGCGGCGCTGACGCCCGCCGAGCTGCGCGCGCGCGCGCGGCGCCTGAAGCGCGAGCACGGTCTGGGGCTGGTCGTCGTCGACTACCTGCAGCTCATGCAGGTGCCGGGCACGCGCGAGAACCGCGCCACCGAGATCTCGGAGATCTCGCGCTCGCTGAAGGCGCTCGCCAAGGAGCTGCACGTGCCCGTGGTGGCGCTGTCGCAGCTCAACCGCGGCGTCGAGCAGCGCCCCAACAAGCGCCCCATGATGTCCGACCTTCGCGAGTGCGTGACGGGCGACACCTTGGTGGTGCTGGCGGACGGCCGGCGGCTGCCGATACGCGATTTGGTGGGCCGCAGCCCGGAGGTGGTCGCAGTGGACAGGGACGGGAGGCTGGTGGCGGCACGAGCCGGTCCTGTCTGGGAGGTCGGGCGCAAGCGCGTCACGCAGGTCCGTCTCGCCGACGGGCGCTGCATTCGAGCAACAGCAGACCATAGGTTGCTCACTGACGCGGGCTGGCAGGCCGTAGGAGACGTCGTCGCGGGTATGCATTTGGTGGCGGCGCGTTCCGCGGCGCTCGTAGCGTTCGTTCGGGAGACGCACCGGTGGGGATGGTGCCTCGCACGGGCTGCAGGTGACGGCTGCTCCGGCAGCCCGGGAGGCGACGTGGCGCAGGCGATAGTCGGGACGCCCCGGTCATCCAGGGAGAAGATACCCGCCGGCGCCAGGGCGGTACGGGGCCCCTATCGTTTGCCCGAAGCGCTCGAGCTCGTGGAGATCATCGAGGTGGTGCCTGCTGGCGAGGAGCCGGTCTACGACCTCACGGTCCCGGAGACGGCGTGCTGGCTCGCCGACGGCATCGTCAGCCATAACTCGGGTGCGATCGAGCAGGATGCGGACCTGATCGTGTTCCTGTACCGCGACGAGGTCTACAACGAGGACAGCCCCGACAAGGGCGTGGCCGAGGTGATCATCGGCAAGCAGCGCAACGGCCCCGTGGGCACGGTGCGCCTGACCTTCCTCGGGCAGTACACGCGCTTCGAGAACTTCATCTCCGAGGTCTACACGAGCGGGGAGTACGCATGAGGCGCATGGCGCAGGTGACGGTCGACCCCGACGCCCTGCGCCACAACCTCGCCCGTGCCCGCGAGGCGGCGGGGCCGGGACGCCGCGTCATGGCCGTGGTCAAGGCCGACGCCTACGGCCACGGGCTGGCCGAGGCGGCGCAGGCGCTCGCGGAGGCCGACGCGCTGGCGGTGGCCTGCATCGGCGAGGCGGCCTGCCTCCGCGAGCTCGGCTGGCGCGGCCGCGTGGTGGTGCTGGAGGGCGTGGGCGACGCCGCGGGGCTGCGCGAGGCGGCGGCGCTCGGCGTCGACCTGGTCGTGCACGCGCCGGAGCAGCTCGCGCTGCTCGAGGCCTCGCCGCCGCGCCGCCCGCTGGACCTCTGGCTCAAGCTCGACACCGGCATGCACCGCCTCGGCTTCGACCCGGACGAGGCGGCCGCGCTGCAGGCGCGCGTCGCGGCGCTGCCCGGCGCGGGGACGGTGCGCTGGATGACGCATCTGGCCTGCGCCGACGAGCGCGCGAGCCCCGCCACCGCGCGCCAGCTCGAGCGCTTCGCGCGGGCGCTCGCGGGCCTGCCGGGCGAGCGCTCGGCGGCGAACTCCGGCGGGCTCCTCGCCTGGCCGCAGGCGCGCCTCGACTGGGTGCGGCCGGGCATCATGCTCTACGGCGTCTCGCCCTTCGCCGGCGGCGAGGGCGCACGGGAGGGGCTGCGGCCGGCGATGCGCTTCGAGACGCGCCTCATCGCCGTCACGCGCAGGCGCCGCGGCGACGCCCTCGGCTACGGCGGCGCCTGGGTGTGCCCGGAGGACATGCCGGTCGGCGTCGCCGCGGCGGGCTACGCCGACGGCTATCCGCGCCACGCGCCGGCGGGCACGCCCGTGCTCGTGCGCGGGCGCGAGGCCGCGCTCGTCGGGCGCGTGTCCATGGACATGATCCTCGTCGATCTGCGTGCGGTGCCGGAGGCGCGCCCCGGCGACGTGGTCGCGCTGTGGGGGCCGGAGCTTCCGGTCGAGCGCGTCGCCGCGCGCGCCGGCACCATCGCCTACGAGCTCCTGTGCGCCGCGGGGGCGCGCGCCGGGCGGCGCCTTCTGGCACAGCCGCGGGCCCTCGCCGGCGGCGGGGGCGCCTGAGCCGTGGCCGGGGCGCGCGCGCGCACCGTCTACGTCTGCAGCGCCTGCGGGGCCGAGAGCCCCAAGTGGGCCGGGCAGTGCCCGGAGTGCGGCGCCTGGAACACCCTCGGCGAGACCACGGTGCAGGCCGCGCGGCCTTCGCGCGGCGGTGCGCGCGCCGGCTTCGCGGGCGCGGCGGGCCGCGGCGGCCCCGTGCGGCTGGCCGAGGTGCGCGGCGGCGAGGCGGAGCGGCTCGCGACCGGGATCGACGAGCTCGACCGCGTCCTCGGAGGCGGGCTCGTGCCGGGCTCGGTGGTGCTGCTCGGCGGCGACCCCGGGGTGGGCAAGTCGACGCTGCTGCTCCAGGCGACGGCGGCGGTCGCGGACCGTGTGGGCGCGCTCTACGTCACGGGCGAGGAGTCGCCGGAGCAGGTGGCGCTGCGCGCCGCGCGCCTCGGGCTCGCCGGCGCGCCGCTCGCGCTGCTCGCCGAGACCGCCGTCGAGCGCATCGTCGCCGAGGCCGAGCGCGCGCGGCCGGCGGTGATGGTGGTGGACTCGGTGCAGACGCTCTGGACCGAGACGCTGCAGTCGGCGCCGGGCTCGGTGGCGCAGGTGCGCGAGAGCGCCGCGCAGCTCACGCGCTTCGCCAAGACGAGCGGCACCACCGTGCTCCTCGTGGGCCACGTCACCAAGGAGGGCACGCTGGCCGGCCCGCGCGTGCTCGAGCACATGGTCGACACCGTGCTCTATTTCGAGGGCGAGCCCGGCGGGCGGCTGCGCATGGTGCGGGCGGTCAAGAACCGCTACGGCGCCGTCAACGAGCTCGGGGTCTTCGCCATGACCGACCGCGGCCTGCGCGCGGTCGGCAACCCCTCGGCCATCTTCCTGTCACGCCACGGGGATGCGGTGCCCGGCAGCGTCGTCATGGCGGCGCTCGAGGGCACGCGCCCGCTGCTCGTCGAGGTGCAGGCGCTGGTGGACCGGAGCCCGCTCGCCAACCCGCGGCGCCTGGCGCAGGGTCTCGACGGGGCGCGCCTGGCCATGCTGCTCGCGGTGCTGCACCGCCACGGCGGGGTGGCGCTGCTCGACCAGGACGTCTACGTCAACGTGGTGGGCGGCGTGCGCGTGGCCGAGACCGCCGCCGACCTCCCGGTGGTGCTGGCGGCGCTGTCGAGCTTCCGCGGCCGCGCGCTGCCGCGCGAGCTGGTGGTCTTCGGCGAGGTGGGGCTGGCCGGCGAGGTGCGCCCGGTGCCGGGCGGCGAGCAGCGCCTGCGCGAGGCCGCGCGCCAGGGCTTCCGTCACGCCATCGTGCCGCGCGGCAACGCCCCCAAGGGCGGGGTCGAGGGGCTCGCGCTGCACGTGGTGACGCGCCTGCAGGAGGCGCTGGA
>WGBS01000083.1 GCA_015494165.1 Gammaproteobacteria bacterium
CCACCCCGAGCTCGAGCGGGTGCATTACCCCGACACCCTCGCCTTCCGGCGCGTGGCGCGCGCCGGCGGAGGTGCGGCATGAGCTTCGGCGAAGGCATCGACCCGGGCGCACTCGGCTGGGTGCGCGCCGAGCTGGAGGAGACCCTCAAGCAGGCGCGTCAGGCCCTCGAGGCCTACGTCGAGGACCCGGGGGACACGGCCCAGCTCCAGTTCTGCGCGAGCTACCTGCACCAAGTGCGCGGGACGCTCCAGATGCTGGAGCTCTACGGCGCCGCGATGCTGGCCGAGGAGATGGAGCGCCTGGTGCGGGCGCTGCTCGAGGACCGCGTGCCGCAGCGCGAGGACGCCTACGAGGTGCTGATGCGCGCGCTGCTGCAGCTGCCGGACTATCTCGAGCGGCTGCAGGCGGGCGGGCGCGACCTGCCGGTGGTGCTGCTGCCCATCCTCAACGACCTGCGCGCCACGCGCGGTGAGAACCTGCTCTCGGAGAACGCGCTCTTCAACCCCGACCTCAGCGTCGAGGTGCCGGTGGAGCCGGCGGCGCCCGCGCCGCTCCCCGCGCCCGAGCTCGCGCCCCGCGCGCGCAGCCTGCGGCACATGCTGCAGCGCGGCCTGCTCGCCTGGTACCGCAACCAGGACAGCGCCGAGGGCCTGGAGCTGATGGAGCGCGCCCTCGAGGGGCTGCAGGCCGCCTGCCGGCCCGGCAACGCCACGCGCCTGTGGTGGGCGGCGCGCGGGGTGGTCGAGGCGCTGCGCGACGGCGGCCTGGAGACCAACGTCTCGCTCAAGCTGCTGCTCGGCCAGCTCGACCGCCAGGTGCGGCGCATCATCGAGCAGGGGCAGGACGCCCTGGAGGCCGAGCCGCCGGTCGAGCTACTCAAGAACCTGCTCTACTACGTCGCGCGCGCGGGCTCGCGCGGTCCGCTGGTGAGCGCGATCCAGGAGGCCTTCCGCCTCGGCGAGCTGCTGCCGGACGAGGAGGAGCTGGAGGCCGCGCGCGAGGCGCTGTCGGGCCACAACCGCCAGCTCCTCGAGACCGTCGCGGCCGCCATCCGCGAGGACCTCGGGCAGGTCAAGGACGCGCTCGACCTCATCGGCCGCACGGGCAAGGCCGGGGAGCAGGCGCTCGCGGACATGGCCGAGGTGCTGCGGCGCGTCTCGGACACCCTGGCCATGCTGGGGCTCGGCGCCGCGCGCGAGCTGGTGCAGGCGCAGATCGAGCGCCTCGAGGCGCTGCGCGAGGCGGGCGGCGAGCCCGACCCGCAGGCGCTCATGGACATGGCGGGCGCGCTGCTGCAGGTCGAGACCAGCCTCGAGGAGGGGCTCACGGCGCGCGAGGAGCGCCCGGGCGCGGAGGAGCAGGAAGGGCCGGCGGCGGCGCTGCCCGAGGGCGAGTTCCGCGCCGTGCAGACGGCGGTCATCCGCGAGGCCACCGCCGACCTCGCCAAGGCCAAGGAGGCCATCGTCGGCTTCATCGAGGCGCCCTGGGACCACGAGCGGCTGACGCACGTGCCGGCCCTGTTCCGCGAGGTGCGCGGGGGGCTGCTGATGCTGGGCCTGGGACGCGCAGCCGCCGCCCTGGACGCGGTGGACCGCTACGTCCGCGAGGACCTGCTCGAGCGTCGGGTGGTGCCGGAGAAGGAGGCCCTCGACCACCTCGCCGACGCCATCACGGCCGTGGAGTACTACCTCGAGGCGGTCTCCGAGGGCCGCACCGACCGCGAGCGCATCCTCGCCACCGCCGAGGCGGCGGTGGCGGCGCTCGGCCACCCCGTCGCGCCGGCGGAGGAAGCGGCGCCGGGGGAGGAGGCGCCCGCCGGCGGGGGCGAGGCGCCGGCGGTGGCCGGGACGGAGTCCGCGCAGGCGGGCGAGCCTGCGTCAGCGGATGAGGCCGCCGCCGAGGAGGAGGCCGCCGCAGGCGAGGAGGCCGCCGCGCAGGAGGCGGACGAGCCGCCCGCGATCGAGGAGATCGAGCTCGCCGCGCCCGAGGCGGAGGACGAGGGCGGCGAGCCGCACGTGGAGGCCGTGCCCGCCCCCGGCGAGCCCGGGGACGAGGCCCTGCACGAGCCGGAGGCCGTGGACGCGGCGGAGGCGGCCGAGACGCCCGCGGGCGAGCCGGCGGCCGACGAGGCCCCGGCGGGCGAGGAGGCGCCTGCGGGCGGGCCGCCGGAGGAGGAGGCACCGGGCGCCGCGGAGGGGGCCGCGCAGCCCATCCACGCCCCGGACACGGGCGAGCCGCTCGAGGTGCTGGCGGGCGAGGTCGAGCCCGACATCCTCGACATCTTCATCGAGGAGGCCGAGGAGGAGCTCTCGACCCTGCGCGAGCTCGTGCCGCGCTGGCGCGACAACCCGGACGACCGCGACGCGCTGGTGACGGTGCGGCGCGCCTTCCACACCCTCAAGGGCTCGGGGCGCCTCGTCGGCGCCCAGGTGGTCGGCGAGTTCGCCTGGTGCTTCGAGAACATGCTCAACCGCGTGATCGACGGCACCATCGAGGCGAGCCCCGCCCTGCTCGGCCTGCTCGACGAGGCCCTGGAGGTGCTGCCCCAGCTCATCGAGCAGCTCCGCGGCGGCCCCGCGCCGCAGGCCGACGTGCAGTCGCTCCTCGACCGCGCCCACCGCCTGGCCAAGGGCGAGCCGGTGGAGGCCGCCGCGCCGGCCTACGCGCCGGTGGCCGAGGAGGCCGCGGCCACCGTCGAGGCGCAGGAGCCGGCCGCCACCGCAGAGCCGGCGGCCCCGGCGATGGACCCCACCCTCTACGAGATCTTCAGCAAGGAGTCGGCCACGCACCTCGCCGCCGTGCGTGCCTTCCTCGACGGCTGCGCGTCCGGCGACGAGGCCGCCTGCAGGCCCACCGACGCGCTGGTGCGCGCCCTTCACACCCTGCACGGCAGCGCGCGCATGGCGGGCGCGGATGCCGTCGCCGAGGTCGCGGGGCTCGCCGAGCGCTACGTCAAGGCCGTGCAGGCGCGCCAGGCTCCCCTGCCGCCCGAGGGGCGCGAGGCGCTGGCCGAGGCCGCCGCGACCATCGGCCGCATGGTGGAGGCGCTCGGGCCGGAGGGCGGCGAGATGCCGGAGGCGGGCACCCTGCTCGAGCGCCTCGGGGCGCTGCACGCGCGCGAGCAGGAGGCCCTGGAGGCGGAGGAGGCCGCCGCCGCGGACGAGGCGGCGGCGGGCGGCGGAAGCGCGCCGGCCGAGGGTGCCGAGGCCGGCGGGCGCGACGAGCTCCTCGAGATCTTCCTCGAGGAGGGCGCCGAGATCCTCGACTCGAGCGAGATGCTCCTGCACCGCTGGCACCAGGAGCACGAGAGCCCCGACGTGGTGCGCCAGCTCCAGCGCGAGCTCCACACCCTCAAGGGCGGGGCGCGCATGGCGGGCATCGAGGCCATCGGCAATCTCGCCCACGCGCTGGAGTCGCTCTTCACCGCCGTCGCCGACGGGCACGTGCCGGTCTCCGAGCGGCTGCTCGACACCGTCCAGCGCGCCTTCGACGCGCTGCACGGGATGCTGGAGGACGCGCGCGCGCAGCGGCCGGTCGCGGCGGCCGAGGCCATCCTGCAGGAGGTCGAGAACGTGCGTCTGGGCACGGCGGCGCTCTCCGACGAGAACGCCGCCGCCGTGGCGGGCGAGGAGGCCGCTGCCGCGGACGCGGCGGAGGAGGCCGCCGAGGGCGAGCCGGCCGCAGGCGCGGAGGAGGAGGCCGGCGAGGCGCAGGAGGCGGTGGCCGCCGGCGGCGAGCCGCGCGCCGAGCCGCCCGAGCCCGCGACGCCCGAGGCGGAGGCCGCGAAGGAGGCGGGCGGCGGCGCGGAGGTGGTGCCCCTGCGCCCGCGGCGCGCGGAGGCCGAGCGCGAGCCGGGCCCGCCGCCCGTGGAGCGGCGCGCGCGCCCGCGCATCCACTACGAGACGGTGCGCGTGCGCGCCGACCTCCTCGACCAGCTCGTCAACTTCGCGGGCGAGATCAGCATCTACCGCTCGCGCCTGGAGCAGCAGTTCGGCGCCTTCCGCTTCAACCTCACGGAGCTCGAGCAGACGGTGGCGCGCCTGCGCGAGCAGCTCCGGCGCCTGGAGATCGAGACCGAGGCGCAGATCCTCGCCACCTACCAGACCGAGAGCGGCACCCTGCGCGAGGACTTCGACCCGCTCGAGCTCGACCGCTACTCGACCGTGCAGCAGCTCTCGCGCGCGCTCGCCGAGAGCGTCAACGACCTCGTCAGCATCCAGGGGCTGCTCGAGAACCTCACGCGCGAGTCCGAGACCCTGCTGCTGCAGCAGTCGCGCGTGACCACCGACCTGCAGGAAGGGCTCATGCGCACGCGCATGGTGCCCTTCAGCGGGCTCGTGCCGCGCATGCGGCGTATCGTGCGCCAGGCCGCCGAGGAGCTCGGGAAGAAGGCGGAGCTGAGCGTGAGCGGCGCCGACGCCGAGCTCGACCGCACTGTGCTCGACCGCGTCACCGCGCCGCTCGAGCACATGCTGCGCAACGCCGTCTCGCACGGCATCGAGCCGCCCGAGGAGCGCCGCCGCCGCGGCAAGGACGAGGTCGGCCGCGTGCACGTGGCCGTGGCGCGCGAGGGCAACGAGGTCGTCATCCGCGTCTCCGACGACGGCGCCGGCATGGATCTCGCGGCGATCCGCCGCAAGGCGGTCGAGCGCGGCCTCCTCGCCCCCGACGCCCAGGTCGACGACGACGATCTCGTGCGCTTCATCTTCGAGTCGGGCTTCTCGACCGCGGCCGAGGTGACGCAGGTCGCCGGCCGCGGCGTCGGCATGGACGTGGTCAACGCCGAGATCAAGCAGCTCGGCGGCTCGCTCGACATCGCCTCGCGGCCGGGCCAGGGCACCACCTTCACCATCCGCCTGCCCTTCACGCTTGCCGTGAGCCGTGCGCTCCTGGTGCGCGTCGGAGAGGACGTCTTCGCCGTGCCGCTGGCGAGCGTCGAGGGGGTGGTGCGCATGGAGCGCGACACGCTCGAGCGCTTCTACGGCGAGGGCGGCGAGGGCCTGACCTACGAGTACGCGGGCAACCGCTACCGGGTCGACTACCTCGGGCGCCTGCTCGGCACCTGCGAGCCGGTGCTCGGCGGCGAGCGCGCGCGCTTCCCGGTGCTGCTGGTGCGCGCCGGCGAGCACCGCACGGCGCTGCAGGTCGACGCCATCATGGGCGCGCGCGAGATCGTGGTGAAATCCGTGGGGCCGCAGATCGCCACCGTGCGCGGCATCGCGGGCGCCACCATCCTCGGCGACGGGCGCGTGGTGCTGATCCTGGACATCGGCCCGCTGGTGCGCATGGGCGGCACCGTCACGGTGCACGTGCCGCCGGCCGAGGAGACAGCCGAGGAGGCGCGCCCCACCACGGTCATGGTGGTGGACGACTCCATCACGATGCGGCGCGTGACCGCGCGGCTGCTCGAGCGCAACCAGATGCAGGTGCTCACGGCCAAGGACGGCGTGGACGCGCTCGCCAAGCTGCAGGAGACCGTGCCCGACGTGATCCTGCTCGACATCGAGATGCCGCGCATGGACGGCTACGAGCTCGCCACCCACATCCGCAACGAGGAGCGCCTGCGCGACGTCCCCATCATCATGATCACCTCGCGCACCGGCGCGAAGCACCGCGAGCGCGCGGCCGAGATCGGCGTCGACCGCTACCTCGGCAAGCCCTACCAGGAGGCCGAGCTCCTCGAGAGCATCGAGGCGGTGCTGAGGGAACGCCATGGCCATGCCTGAGCCGCGCCCCCAGCCGCTGCGGGTGGCCGTGGTCGGCACGGCCGAGGGCGAGCGCCGCAGCCTGTGCCGGCTGCTGGCCGCCGCCGGCCTCGAGGTGGTGCTGGAGGTCTCGCCCGAGGCCCTGCCCTGCGAGCGCATCGAGGACTGGCGCGGCGCGGAGGTCATCCTGCTCGACCTCGACGACGGCGACGAGGCCAGCATGGCCTGCCTGACCCGCCTCGCCGAGGGCCCGCCGCTGCCGCTGGTCTTCGTCGACGGCGAGACGGTGCGTGCCAGCGCCGGGGCCCGCCTGGGGCGCGTGCTGGCGGAGAAGCTCGCCGCCGAGGCCGGGCGCGCGCCGCCGGCGCCGCGCGCAGCGCCGGCGCGGGCGCAGCCATTGCGCGTGGTGGACGCCGCGGCGGGCGGCGTCGCGGAACGGGCGGAGGCGGGCGGAGAGACCGGTGCGCCCG